>DATBCR010000613.1:0-8281 GCA_036270375.1 Pseudonocardiaceae bacterium
AGTGCGTGCGGTTCTTATTCGCTCATGGTTTGTTCTGTAGGCGGGTCCAGAGGTCGTTCAGTGGCTTGGTGCCGGCACCGACGATGAGTCCGGTCAGCAGCAGGTCCAACCAGAACGGCGGGAATCCGCTGCCGCTGATGACCGTCCGCAGCAATGTGATGTGCAGTGCGGCGGCCAGGATGATCGCCAGACCCGATGCCGCACCCCACGTGACGAACGCGGTCTGGTTGCGTGCGTCGGACACCGCTGCCTCCGCGTCCGCGATCGCCTGGTTGTCGCCCGGCAAAGTGACCTTCGTCGCGTGTAGGTTCTTCCTCCGCTTCGACGTGTTCGGGCCGAGGAACGGAGCCACCGGCTGTATTACCCGTTCGATGGCCAACGCCATTACGAACAGGAGGGCGAACGGATTGAGCCCGGTGGCGAGTTTGGGTTCGCTGGCCGGTGCGGCAAGTCCCCGATTGACCCAGATCGCGAGCCCGAAACCGATGACAAGAGCCGCGATGCCGGCCCACACCCACCACCTGTTCCAGACCGCCGCATCGATCTTGGGGTCGTACGGCGGGTCGGGCGGCACGGCGGGCGGGGCGGGCGGCGGCGGTGCGGCCGGCTTCTGGGTGGCCTTCTCGATCACACTCTCGACCGCGCTGATTACTTTCTGCTCTGTTGACATCGTCATCCCCCGTTTGGTGCGCAACCATCTGTACCAGGTGTCGTCGTTTCCCGGGAACAGGTCGTTACGCCATGGCCCAAACGAGTGATAAAGGTGGCCCGCCGAGGCAGTCGGCGGGCCACCGACCCCGGTCACCTTAGCCAGTGAAGCCACGGAAGATCGACGTGAACTGGTATTGCGACTGCGACACACCACTGCATGCCGGACTCACGCCACCGGAACAGCCGCCGTTGTCCCTGCCGACCGACCAGAACGACACGAAACCGATGTGATTGCTGTTGGCCCAGCTGATGAACGCGTTGCCGTCACCCGTGCTGAACACCGGACCGGTGTCGTTGTCGCCAATCATCACGGTGCCGCCGAACATCTTGTTCAGCTGTGCGCCGCTGCGTCCCGGCCAGATCACGGCCATCTGCTTGAGCACACTCTGCGACGCCTGGATCACCGCCTGGCCCCACTCCTCGCCGCTGCTGGAGAAGTCCATCAGCATCGGGTTGACGGTGGTGACCTGGACGCCGTCGCCGACGGCGTTGGACAGTACGTCCGTGCCGAGCGAGTTGATCAGGCCGAAGCTGTCCGCGAGCACTTCGAGCGTGTAGCGCACGGTCGTGCCGGGACGGTCGCGCTGTATCTGCGCGATGGCCTTGTTCATCGGGTCGATCGGCACCGACGCCTCGATGTCGAAGTCGAGGTGGTGCACGCTCAGGGTGTCCATGACCTTCTCGATCGCCGTGGTCAGCGATGCCTGCGTGCTACAGGTCTGGTTCAGATACGGGCCCTGCGCGCCGCCGAAGGACACCGCGACATCGCCGCCCATCGCGCGCAGTGCGCTGATCTGACCGAGGATTCCGCTGTCGGTCAACGGAATCGTGCCGCCCCAGGACGGATCGCAGCCGGTGCTGTCGCCGAGGATGAAGGCGAGCGTGAAGTACTTCTGGCCGGTGGCCTTCGCGATGTCCTGCAGCAGCGGCGTGCCGCGGGTGATGTCGATGTACGGGCCGAAACCGGGTTCCGGTCCGGTGCCACCACCACCGCCGCCACCGGCCGCTGGCGTGTTCGCGGTGACGGATGCGGACTTCGGCGATTCACCGGCGGAGTTCGTTGCCGTCACGGCGAATGTGAAGGAGGACGACGACGCGAGGCCGCTGACGGTGGCCGACGTCGACGTGACCGAGCTGACCTTGGTGCCGTTCTGGTACACGTTGTAGCCGGTCGCGCCGGTGGCCGCCGACCACGACAGCGACGCGGAGGACGGCGTCACGCCCGTGACGGTGAGACCGGTCGGGGCCGGCGGCACGGTGGGGCCGCCACCGCCACTGCCGGCCGGGCCGCTCAATACCACGTCGTCCGCGTTGTAGGTCGGCTGGCCGTACCAGCCGTGCAGGTAGACGGTCACGCTCGTGGTGGACGCGCCGGTGGTGAACGTCGTGGACAGCTGCTGCCACGTGGTCGCGGACGGCGTCCAGGTGTTGGTGTCCGTGGTGCCGGTGCCGGTGTCGCCGAGGTAGACGTAGCTGCCCTGGACGAACGCGGTCAACGTGTACGACGAGTTCGCCACGACCGACACGACCTGCGAGCACTGCGCGAAGTCCTGCCCGGCCGGGGTGCCGGCGAGCGCGGCGGAGCCCGAGTGCACGGGTGTCGACACGGTTGTCGTGCCGCCGGTACATGTCCAGCCGGCAAGCCCCGTCTCGAAGCCGGGGTTCGTCAACAGGTTGGTCGCGGCCGCGGCCCGCGTCGCGATCGCCGTCGCGCCGGCACAGGCCAGAGCGACGGCGACGGCGCAGGCGACGAACCCGCGCGCGCGGTGTCATGGTTCTGAAGGTGGACTAGACCACTAGAGCTGTCAAGGTCTAGACAAATATGGGTTCTTGACGCAGGTAAAAACCTGGTATCAGACCAGGTCGATCCGGTGCTGCACAACGGGATAACCGGCTCTCGCGAAGGCAGCCGCCATCGGCTTGTTGGGGACGTCGGTCGCCGCGATGATCCGGTCGGCGCCGTTCTCCACCAGGATGTGCGTCGCCTCGACGAGCAGGTCGTACGCGTAGCCGTGGCCCCGGTGCTCGGGCACGACGCCGATGTAGCCGATGACCGGGTCGTTGTAGTTGCGGCTGGCGACGGTCAGCCCGACCAGTTCGCCGCCTTCGCCTTCTGGTAGGTACGCCAGCCGCCACCAGTCGCGCGGGCTCGGCATCCACTTCAGGATGTCGAGATCGTCCTTGGCCGCCGCGTCCACGCCTTGTTCGGCCGCCATGCGGCTGCCGTGCGCGTCGAGGCTGCCCTGGTGGACGCGCCGGAACACGTCGAGGAAGACGTCGTCCGCCGGCTCAGGCCGGAACTCCAGCCGGCCCGGTCGGTCGGGCAGCCCGTTGTCCGGCGTCCAGTGGTAGCGATAGCGCTCGACGAGGAAGCGCAGCCCGGCAGCGGTGGCCGCCGCGATGCGGGCCTCGGCCGCGGCAGCCACGGCCGGCTTCTCCCGCCAACCGGGTGGCAGCGGGAGCGAGTAGTCTGACCGCAGGGGCGCCGTCCGCAGCAGTTCGACGGCCGCGTCCGGATCGGTGAAGTCGAACCAGTCCAGGTTGACCGGAGCGTCGTCTTCCGGGCCGCCCCACCACGCCGCGCGGGCGACGACTGTGTTGTCGCGCAACGCGATCCAGGTCCAGTCGGGCCGGAAGTCGCCGTCGGCGTAGGTGTCGCCGAACGCGCCGAAGCCGACGAGGCCGGGATCGGGCAGGGAGTCGAACAGGTGCTCCTCGCCCGCGACGAGCGGGCGGATGACCAGATCGGTCATTGGCAAAGATCCTTCCGGGAATGCGATGCGCTCCCGGATCAGATCCTCGGCGTCCTCGTGGCGAGGCGGGAGCGCGTGGTCATGGTGATCACGGTACCCACCTCCTTCCGCTCCCGAAGACGTGCACGCATGGTAGCCGGGCTTCGCCTTGGCCGGCAACGGGTTTCCGACCTGCGGTTATCACGGCAGGAGCAGGTTCACGTCGCCGAACTCGTGCCACAGGTAGCCGCCGTTGACGGCCTCGGCGTAGCAGCGGTCCAGTAGCGGCAGTGGTGCGATCGCGGCGAGCATGTCCAGGTGCGACGCGCGTGGCTCGTGGAAGCCGGTGAGCAGCCCGTCGACGGCTTTGACGCCGCGTTCCGGCGTGATGATCAGGTCGGTCCAGCCGTCGGTGGCGTGCACGCGCCCGTCGTCGCCGACCGCGCTTTCCAGTGCCCGCACCACCGTCGTCCCGATCGCGATCACCCGGTCCCCCGCCTCCCGCGCCTGGTTCACGATCCGCGCGGTCGACGCCGACACCGCGAACCGTTCCGGGTACGGCCGCTCGTGCGCCTCCGGCGATGCCACTCCGGTGTGCAGCAGCACCGGCACCATCAGCACGCCTGCCGCGACCAGCCGGGTCACCAACCGGTCGGTGAACGGACGGGCCGCGCTCGGCATCTCCGCGCTGCCCGGCTCGGTCGCGAACACGGTCTGGTACGCGGAGATCGGCCACGTCTTCGGCACGTAGCCGTAGCGGATCGGCTTGCCGTGCGCCCGCAGGTAGGCCAGCGTCGAACCGAATCCCGGGGTGCGCAGTTCCGCGATCCACAGCCGTTCCCGTGAATACCGCTGTCGCAGCAACAGTTCGGCGCCGCCGGGCAGTGGATACCGTTGCCCTGCCGCGCCGCCGGCATGCGGCACGGTGGCCTTGTTCGCGTTGCGGCGCAACTCGATCAGCCAGTCACCGTCCGGGCGGCGGGTGGACAGGTGCAGGGTCAGGTCGCTGCCGACGACCGGCACCGCCGCCGGCACGGTCGCGGATGTGTTGACCACCAACACATCGCCGGACCGCAGCAGGCCAGGCAGGTCGGTGAACCGGTGGTGGCCGACGTCCATGCCGGCGGCACGTCCGACCAGCAGCCGCACGCCGGCCCTCGACCGGCCGCGCACCTCCGGCGGCTCATGCGCCTCCAGCCGGCTCGGCAGTTCGAATTCCAGGACCGTCATTTTTCGCTCCAGACCATCACGCGTGCACCGGCCGGGCCGCGCACCTCGAAGCCGTAGTGGCCGCGCGGGTAGCGGTGCGGCGGTGCGAGCAGTTCGTCACCGGGTGGCCGCCAGCGTTCGAATGCGTTGTCGACGGCCCAGTGTGTGTCGAGTTCGAATGCCATCGGGCCGGCCTTCGGTTCGTCCGAGGACACCAGTTCCAGGTAGCTGGCACCGGGAGCCGCGCGCAGCACGACGCCGCGCTCGCCGTCCCGGTCCCAACCGTCCACAACGGACATTCCGAGGTGTTCGGTGTAGAAGGCGCGGGCGGTATCCAGGTCGGTCACCTCGAACGGCAGCCACAGTGCCCTCGTCATGCCGGTGTCTCGGCGAGTAGGTCGGCCAGCCGGATGCGGCCGGACTCCGGCCGGTCGGCGAGCAGCCGCACGAAGCCGGGCACCACGGTCGCCGGCAGTGGCCGGTCGGTGATGTCCTCGCCGGGGAACGCCTCCTGGTGCATCCGCGTACGCAGGTCACCCGGGTCGACCGCCCACACCCGGACGGACGGCTGCTCGACCGCGAGCACCCGGCTGAACTGCTCAACGGCCGCCTTGGCCGAGCCGTAGCCGCCCCAGCCCTCGTACGGTTCGACCGCCGCGTCGGACGTGACGTTCACGATCGCCCCGGCACGTTCGCGCAGTCCGGGCAGGGCGAGCTGGGCCAGTGCCAGCGGTGCCAGCACGTTCACCTCGTAGACCTCGCGCAGCGCGGCCAGCGGGTAGTCGGCAAGCGCGGGCTGCGGCGACGGGCCGAGGATGCCGGCGTTGTTCACCAGCAGGTCGGCGCCGCCGAGCCGGTCAGCCGCGGCGATCAGGCCGGCCCGGTGCAGCGGGTCGGTGACGTCGCCGGGCAGTGCCAGGATGTCGCCGCCGATGGCGTCCCGCGCGTCGGCGAGTGCCTGTTTGTCGCGGCCGTCGACGACCAGCCGCCAGCCGTTCCTCGCAAGGCCCGTGGCCAGTGCGTAGCCCAGTCCCCGCGATGCCCCTGTGATGATGGCGACGGACATCCCGCCACCTCCGTTCCCGCTCTGACCTGGTGATCGATGTCTTCGACGGTAGGCGGCGGCGCGGCAGGGGCCATCGGGCCACGGTCGGTGCCGGCCTCGGTCTTTGGACCTAGGTCGGCCGCCCGAGCCGGATCGGCGCGAACGTGGGTACCGTGCGGGTATGTCCGGGTTCGGGTTGGACGGCACCGAGCTGCACGATGTCAGCGCGGCCGTGCTGGCGGTCGCGTCGCGGCTGTCGGTACGCGAGGTGCTGCAGACGATCGTCACGTCGGCCCGCCAGTTGCTGGACGCCCGCTACGCCGCGCTCGGCGTGCCGGACACCAACGGTTCGTTCGCGGAGTTCCTCGCCGACGGGATCAGCGAGGAGCAGCGGCGCGCGATCGGCCCGATCCCCCGCCAGCACGGCCTGCTCGGTGTGCTGCTGCGGGACCCGAACCCGATCCGGCTGGCCGACATCCGCGACCACCCCCAGTTCGGCTGGTGGCCGTCCGCGCATCCCGTGCTCGCCGACTTCATCGGCATGCCGATCATGGACGGCGACGAGATCCTCGGCGAGCTGTTCCTTGCCAACAAACGCACACCGGGCGGATTCACCGCGCAGGACCAGGAACTGCTCCGGCTGCTCGCCGCACACGCCGCGATCGCCCTTGTGAACGCGCGGCTCTACGAGCGCAGCCGCGAACTATCCATTATGGAGGAACGCAACCGGATAGCACGGGAACTGCACGACGCGGTGACGCAGAAGCTGTTCAGCCTACGGCTCACGGTGGACGCGGCGGCCACCTTGCTCGACCGCGATCGTGATCCGGTTCGGGCCGCCGCCGAACTGGCCACCGTGCGGGAGTTGGCCGCGGCGGCCACCGGTGAGCTGCGCGCGATCATGGTCGGGCTGCGGCCGGTCGACCTGGCCGGTGACGGGCTGGACATGGCGTTGCGCAAGCAGGCCGATCTGCTGGACCGCGTGCACGACGCCGCGGTGCGGTTCACCGGCGAACCCGTTGTCGGCCTGACCGCCGTGGCGCAGGAAGCCGCGTACCGGATCGCGCAGGAGGCGCTGCACAACGCCCTGCGGCACGCGAACGCTTCGCTGGTGCGGATCTGCCTTTCCAGCCAGGGCGGCGAAGTACTGTTGGAGATCACCGACGACGGCGACGGTTTCGACGCGGACGCGACGCCGAACACCACCGCGGCGCGCAGGCTCGGACTGGCGTCGATGCGCGAGCGTGCGACCGCGGTCGGCGGCAGGCTCACCGTCACCTCCCGTCCGGGTCGTGGCGCCTGCGTGCGACTGGTGGTGCCGACCGATGCCCGCTGAGCCGATCAAGGTGCTCGTGGTGGACGACCATCCCGTTGTCCGGCAAGGCATCCGCACGTTCCTCGACCTGCAGGACGATCTCACCGTCGTCGGTGAGGCTGCCGACGGCGAATCCTGCGTCGCGGCCGCGCAGCGGTACCGGCCGGACGTGATCCTGCTCGACCTGCGGATGCCGGGCAGTGATGGCATTGTCGCACTGCACGGATTACGGCAGTGTGACAATCCCGCGCGGGTACTGGTGATCACGAGCTTCACCGAGCCGACCGCGATCCTGCCCGCGGTGCGCGCGGGTGCCGCGGGTTACGTCTACAAGGATGTCGATCCACCGGCGCTCGCGGCCGCGATCCGTGCCGTGCACGCGGGACACGTGCTGCTACACCCGGATGTGGCGCGGCTGCTGTCCACCGGGGACGCCCAACCAGCGGGGGTACGGCTGACCGCACGCGAACGCGAAGTGCTGGCGGAACTTGCGCATGGCCGGTCGAACCGCGAGATAGCGAGAATATTCGCGGTGTCCGAGAAAACTGTTAAAACGCACGTGAGCGCGATCCTGAGCAAACTCGGTGTTCAGGACCGTACGCAGGCAGCTTTGCACGCGGTGCGCACCGGCTTGGTGGATCGCTGACCGCCTGAGCCCATTCGGCGTATTCGAACGTCACGTCGCCGTTGTGGATCCGCCCGCGCACCCATCACCGGCGGTACGCCGCGATTCGATCGACACACGGGCGGCGATCGGCGGCTATGCGCCGAAACTGTCGACAGCCGCATCCGCGACTCGCGCCGGCCGGCTGCCGGTTCAATTTCGTCGGGCCGACACCTAAGTACGGTTCGTCATTGGCCGGTGACTGTGCGAGCCCTACGGTTGAATTTGCAGGCACAACAACCAGGAGGCGAGCGCCATGCGCTCTGACAATCAGGTCGGCCAACGGGCCGACCCGTGTTCGCACGTTGACAGACCGACCGGCGTGGTCTGGCCGCCGTAGTACATCGGTCTAGTCCCAGCGCCCCAGATCAAGGCGCTGACCAGCAGAGAACCGCCGGTGCACCAACGATGGCCCGGCGGCAACCGGCTGCTGTCCACGAAACCGGGCGCACGTCGCGGACATGCGGAACCGCTTACTGCGTCACACGGATCGCGAGCCCTTGTCACCGTCGATTCAGGTGGCTACCGACCCGGATCTGTCTCCGACACACCGATCGTCAACAGTGTGTCGGCCGTGTTTCGACGCTGTTTCTATTCGACCTTAA
>DATBCR010000614.1:0-1534 GCA_036270375.1 Pseudonocardiaceae bacterium
TGGTGATCGGATCGCCCACGGTGATCTGCGCCGTGCCTGGTGTGGTGCCTTGCGCGACTGCCCGTTGGCACTGCGCCTGCAGCGCAAAGGGATCGTTGCGGTCGGACGCCGCGGGCAGCACCGGACCGAGCTTGCCGTTCGGGTCGGCGTCGACCTGCTGGCCGGCGTGGAGCGTCACCGTGGTCTGGCCGCTTACCTGCACGGTGCCGTCGAACACCTTGACCTGGTTGGTGTTGTTCTGGCGCACGAGCACCTCGAACTGGGTGCCGCGCACCTCGGCGCTGACGGAATGGCCGCCGACCTGGAACGTGGCGCCGCCGGCGAGGTGCTGGACCTCGCTGAGGGTCCGGCCGATCTTCTGCTGGAGGGTCGCGTTCTTGAGCGTGCCCGCGTTGTTGAGCTGAGCCGACTGGATGGTGACGGTGGTGTCGGGCGACATCCTGGTGAGCGTGCCGTCGGGGAACTGGATGGTGGCGTGGCCGGTGTGGCCGGTGCGCACGGAGCTGCCCGCGTCCAACGACTGGCCGGACGTGGCGGGCTGGTAGCCGCTGTCGTTCTTCCCGACCTCGACCGGCGTGCTCGCGACCAGCAGCGACGCGGGGGCGGGGACGCCGGCCTGCGCCTGGGCGATGAGGAAGAAATAGCCGCCGCCGAGCAGCAGCGCGATCACCAGGACGACGACGCCCAGGCAGCCGAGGCAGCTGAAGCTGCACCCGGCGCAGCCGGACTTCCTGGCCGGGGGCATCGTCGTGCCGGCGGGCGCCGGCGGCGGTTGCGCGGACGGCGGCTGGATCGCCATTGCCGCCCGAACTCTAAGTCAGAGGATCGGGGTTTGAAAGTCGATAACGAGCCGCGCCGGATTGGTGAGCGAGAACGCCCTGAAGCACGCCGGCGATGCAAGTCCGAGACCCCACGAGACGGTGCCCTCGAAGTCCTCGGTCAGCCGTGCCTCCTTGAGCACCGCGAAGTCGGCCTGCGGGAAGTCGGTCGGCCCCGAGTAGGTCCCGCTCTCGCTGCTGCTGCGGAGGACGACGAGCACTCCCGAGGTGCCGCTCAACGTGATCGTCTGGCCGCTCGCGCCCTGGGTGAACACCGGCTTCGCCTGGCGTTTCACCGTGTACGCGGGCACGTGGCTGTCGAACTGCAGGACGAAGCGGTCGTAGCCGGCATGCTGGTCGATCCGAACCGCGGTCACGCCGGTGCTGCCGGCCGAGCCGCCGGTCGTGTCCTTGCAGGCGAAAGCCGGCAGGTTGGTCCCTGGCGGAGTGGGCGGCGTGACCGGCGGCGGCGAGATCAGCGGCCCGCTGCGGCTCGAGGTGGCGGCGTCGGACGAGACCGACGCCGTGGGTGAGCTGGTCGGGCTGCAGGCGGTGGCCAGGACGGCTGCGCCCAGCAGGGCGACGGCGGCTCGGAGCACCGGGGAATGATAATCAGCGGGTCCCGAACAAACGGTCGCCGAGGTGGCGGAATGGCAGACGCGTCGGTCTCAAAAACCGATGAGGGCAACCTCGTGCGGGTTCGACTCCCGCTCTCG
>DATBCR010000615.1:0-5892 GCA_036270375.1 Pseudonocardiaceae bacterium
TCGGCCACGGCGGACCGCTGGGCCTCGCGGGCCGGCTCGGTCTGGTCGGCCTGGTCCCAGAACGGCCCGTCGATCCCGGACGGCTCTGTGGTGACGAGTGCCGCGATCAGGTCGTCCAGCACGGTCACGTCGGTGATCCGCAGTTGGTAGGACTGCTCGGCCGCGGCACCGCTGCGCCGCCGGCCGTCCCACACGTCGTGCACGGACAGCCGCCGCGACCGCACCTGCACGCCATCCCGTTCCAGCAGTGGCTCTACCGTGCCGATCCGCTTGGTCAGCTCGTTGACCGCGGCCGTGCGGTCGCGACCACGGCCGGAATACGACAGCCGCAGATCGGCCCGGTCCGCGATCCGTTCCACCTCACCGTTGCCGGTGGTCACCAGTTCCGCCATACCGCCAGCCAACCGGGATCGGCGCCGGGCGGCAATGCTCGCGACCTATCGGTGTTTCTAGCGGAAGATCTAGATTTGGCTATCAACCGTAATGGGACACGTTCACCCGGTCGTGTTCGGCGTGTCGGACCGGGTATCTATCCTGCCGCCATGGCATACGACTTTCAGGTCGTGCTGGACTGTGCCGAGCCGCACGTACTCGCCGAATGGTGGGCGGACGCGCTCGGCTGGGTCGTCGAGCCGACCGACGAGGCGTTCATCAAGGACATGATCGCCAGGGGGATGGCGACCGAGGCGGACACCACCAGGCACAACGGCGAACTGGTGTGGCTCACCGGTGCCGCGATCCGACACCCGGACGGACCGGAACGCGGCCCGCGCAAGCGCATCCTGTTCCAGCAGGTGCCGGAGCCCAAGGAAGTCAAGAACCGGATGCACCTCGACGTCTGGGTCGGCGCGGAGAACGTGTCGGCCGAGGTCGCCCGACTGATCGCGAACGGTGGCGAGTTCCTCTACCGGGGGAAGCAAGGCCCTCACAGCTGGGTGACGATCACCGATCCGGAGGGCAACGAGCTGTGCATCTCGTAGCCCCACCGCGACACGCCGTAGTGAACTCTGCCGGATTATCGGACCGATCCTAGAAACCGCGATACGGTCCGATCGTGGACCCCGTGCGCAATCCGTTCGCCCCCGGCGCCGGCCAGCGCCCACCCGAACTGGCCGGCCGGGACCGCGAGGTCAACGCCTTCGGCGTGGTGCTGGAACGGGTCGCACGGGGCCGGCCGGAACGCAGCCTCGTGCTTACCGGGCTGCGTGGCGTCGGCAAGACCGTGCTGCTCGGCGAGCTGCGCTCGATGGCGGTCAAACGGGGTTGGGGCGCCGGCAAGATCGAGGCACGCCCAGACGCCGAACTGCGCCGCCCGCTGTCCGCCGCGCTGCACAGGGCGGTGCGCGATCTGGCCGTGCAGCACAGGGCGCCCGACCGGGTGGAGTCGGTGCTCGGCGTGCTCAAGGCGTTCGCGCTGCGCACCAATCCGGACAACGCGAAGCTGCGCGACCGCTGGCAGCCCGGTATCGACGTGCCGGCCGCGGTCGGCCGGGCGGATTCCGGTGACATCGAGATTGACCTCGTCGAGCTGTTCACCGACGTGGCCGAGTTGGCCAAGGACGTCGGCACCGGGGTGGCACTGCTGATCGACGAGATGCAGGACCTGCTGCCGGACGACGTGTCCGCGCTGTGCGCGGCATGCCACGAGCTGTCCCAGTCCGGCGCGCCGCTGGTGGTCGTCGGCGCAGGGCTGCCGCACCTGCCGGCAGTCCTTTCGGCCAGCAAGTCCTATTCGGAGCGGCTGTTCCGGTACGTCCGGATCGACCGGCTGGACCGCGACGACGTCAACCAGGCCGTGCTCGCGCCGGTGACCCGCGAGCTGGCCGGCATCGTGCCGGACGCGCTGGACGCGCTGTTCGAGGCGAGCGGCGGGTATCCGTACTTCATCCAGGCGTACGGCAAGGCGGCCTGGGACGCGGCACCGGCCGACCCGATCACGGCCGAGGACGTCGCGATGGCGGCCCCGGAGGCGGAGGCCGAGCTGGCGGTCGGCTTCTTCGGCTCCCGGTACGAGCGGGCGACACCGGCCGAACGCGAGTACCTGCGGGCGATGGCCGAACTGACCGAGGGCCGGGACGAGGGCGCGGGCAGCTCGGACGTGGCGATCTTCCTCGGCCGCAAGCCATCGTCGCTGTCGCCGGCGCGGGACAATCTCATCAAGAAAGGCCTGGTGTACTCGGCCGAGCGGGGCCGGATCGCCTTCACGGTGCCGCACTTCGGCCGGTTCCTGCTCGGTCGCGACGAGTGAACGGAACGGCGGCGAATCGGATACGCCCGGTTGGCGTGATCTGGGTCACATCTACTGACGGTGTAACGACACCGGATCGGGACACGATGTCCAGAGTGGCTCCGCGGTGCTGCCGGACCCCCGACCTGGCAGCACCGCGGAGCGTCCCATGTCCCGGCATCCGCAGGTCTCACTCGGTCGAGTGAAGCCGCGTTGATCTTCCGGCACACTCGGTCCCGTGATCGAACCGCACACATCGCACGACTACGACATCGCCCACAAGGCCGGCACGCACCCGCTGATGGGCGAACTGTTCGACCGGGCGTTCGGCGCCGACCGGCCGAGCGAGGTGGACCCGTTCAGCTCGTGCACGTGGTGGACCCTCGGCCAGGCGGTCGCGACCCTGCGCGTGCCGGCCGGCGGCCTGCTGGCGGATCTGGGCTGCGGACGGGGCGGACCGGGCCTGTGGCTGGCACGGGCGCTGTCCGCGCGCCTGGTCGGGGTGGACTTCAGCCCGGTCGCTGTGGCGCTCGCCACAGAACGTGCGGCCGATTTCGTACCACCGGGTCGCGCCGAGTTCCACGTCGGCACGTTCGCCGACACAGGCTTGCCCGACGGCATCGCGGATGGCGCGATCAGCGTCGACGCCCTGCCCTTCGCCCCCGACCGCGCGGCCGCTTTGGCCGAACTGCACCGAATCCTGGCACCGGGCGCGCGGGCGGTGATCACCGTCGCCGAAGTCGCGGATCCTGGCCAGGGGCCGCGCGGCACGTGGTCACAGTGGCTGACCCACCTGGCGGCGGCCGGCCTACGCCTGGAACGCCGCCTTGAGGACTACGGCCGCAACGAACGCTGGCACGCCCTGTACGCCCTGTGGCTCCGACACGAGGCCGACCTACGGGCAGCGGTCGGCGACGAGGCGACCAATGCCCTGATCGCCGAGGCCAGCGATGCCGACCGCCTCAACACGCGTCGCCCGGTGCTCCTCGTCCTTCGCAGGCCATAGGGAACACTGCTGGTGCAACACGACGTTGGGGGTTGGCGTGACGACATCGCGTACCCGGGTGCGGGCTCCGGAACTGGTCGGCCGGGCTTGGCTGAACACCGGTGGCCGGGCGTACTCGCTCAAGGACTTCCGGGGCAAGGTGGTGCTGCTGGACTTCTGGACGTTCTGCTGCGTCAACTGCCTGCACGTGCTGGACGAGTTGCGGCCGTTGGCAACGGAGTTCGCGGACGTGCTGGTGACCGTCGGGGTGCACTCGCCGAAGTTCGAGCACGAGGCCGATCCGGGCGCGCTTGTCGACGCCGTGGAGCGGTACGACGTGCACCACCCGGTGTTGGACGATCCGGAGTTGACCACATGGCAGGCCTACGCGGTGCGGGCGTGGCCGACGCTGGTCCTCGTCGACCCCGAGGGCTACGTGGTGCATGTCGCCGCTGGTGAGGGGCATGTGGAGGCGCTGCGGCTGGTGATCGCGGACATCGTTGCCGAGCACGAAAACCGGGGCACGCTGCATCGCGGCGACGGACCGTACGTGCCGCCGCCAGCCGAGGACACCGTGCTGCGCTTCCCGAGCAAGGCCGTGGTGACACCGGGCGGCACGCTGCTGGTCGCCAACACGGCCCGGCACACCGTGGTCGAACTGGCCGCCGACGGCGAGACGGTGTTGCGCACGATCGGCACCGGTCAACGTGGACGTACGGATGGTGCACCGACAAGGGCACAGTTCGCCGAGCCAGGCGGATTCGCTGTGCTGCCAACCATAATCGCCGATCTGGTCGGCTACGACGTTGTGGTCGCGGACACCGTCAACCACCTGCTGCGCGGCCTGCGGCTGGACGACGGCTTGGTGACGACAATCGCTGGCACGGGCGCGCGGTGGCGAGACGGCGACACCGACGGCCTGGCCACCGCGATCGACCTGTCCAGCCCGTGGGACGTGGCCTGGTGGGCGCCGGCCGGTGGCGTCGTGGTCGCGATGGCCGGCAACCACACGCTCGGCCTGTTCGACCCGATCGCCGGCACCATCAGCCGTTTCGCCGGCACCACGGTGGAAAGCCTGCACGACGGCCCGGCCCGCGAGGCGTTCTTCGCGCAGCCGTCGGGTCTCGCGGCGGACGGCAACCGGTTGTGGCTGGCCGACGCGGAAACCTCGGCGCTGCGCTGGCTCGCCCCCGATGGCGACGGTTTCGCCGTCCACACGGCAATCGGCGCCGGCCTGTTCGACTTCGGCCACCGGGACGGCCCGGCCGGCGAGGCGCTGCTGCAACATCCACTCGGTGTCGCCGTGCTGCCGGACCACACGGTCGCCGTCGCGGACACCTACAACGGCGCGATCCGCCGCTACGACCCGGTGTCCGACGAGGTGTCCACGCTCGCCACCGACATCGCGGAACCAACGGATGTCGTTGTGCTGGAAGGAGAAATCATCGTCGTGGCATCGGCGGCCCATGCCGTGCAACGACCCGTGGCACGCGGAACGGCACGATTGATCGCCGGCCCGGCGCACCAGGTCGCCCGGCAGCCGGTCGATCTCGCGCCGGGCGACATCACGCTGTCGGTCGTATTTCAGCCACCACCGGGCCAGAAACTCGACGAACGCTACGGGCCGTCGACGCGCGTGCGGGTCACGTCGTCACCGCCGGAACTGATCCGCGACGGCGACGGTGTCGGCACCGACCTGGACCGAACGTTGGTACTGAACGGAAACGTCGGCCACGGCGTGCTGCATGTGGTGGCACAGGCGGCAAGCTGCGACGACGATGGCGACCATCCGGCCTGTCGGCTGACCCGGCAGGACTGGGGCGTGCCCGTCCGTTTGGTCGCCGGCGGTGCCACCAGGTTGCCGCTCATGCTGGGCGGACTGGACACCCAGTAACATCGCCCGGGTGGCGGATCCCAAGCTGGAAATCCAGATGCTGCTCGACCGCGTCCTGGTGCGGATCTCGCCGGAGGACGGCGAACGCCGCAGCAGCGGGGGAATCGTGATACCGGCGACCGCGCAGGTGGCGAAGCGGCTGGCCTGGGGTGACGTGCTCGGCGTCGGCAACAACGTGCGGATCGTGAAGGTCGGCGACCGCGTGCTGTTCAACCCGGACGAGCAGCAGGAGGTCGAGATCCAGGGCGAGGCGTACCTCGTGATGCGCGAACGCGACATCCACGCGCTGGCCACCGAGCGGACCGAGCACGGCACCGGTCTGTATCTCTAGCTGAACCGAATGTCGACGTTCGTACTGTCCGCTGTCGCGAATGCCAGTAGCCGCGCGCCTTCCGCCGTCAGTTCGTCGCGTACGGCGGCTGGCAGCGGGTGTTCCGGTGCCAGATGCAACGTCGTGCCGTCCAGGCGCCACGTGCCGGCCACGAATCCGTCCACCAGCAGGAAACCCGGGAACACCCCGTTTATCGTGAACAGCCGCTTGCGGCTCTCGTCACTGATCACGCGGGTCCGGTCGGCATGCCCGAGCACGAGATTGTCGAACGGCGCGATGAGCCGTGCCGGCGCCGGTGTGTCCGGATCGGGACGGCGAGCCGTCGGCACGTCGAACAGTTCGGCGCCGCGCCCGTCTCGAAACACCATCAGTTCCGGCCGCAGCCGATCCACGATCTCACCGAGCCGGGTCAGCCCGGACCACGCCTGCACGTCCGCGATCGTGGCCGGCCCGAA
>DATBCR010000616.1:0-4601 GCA_036270375.1 Pseudonocardiaceae bacterium
GCCAAACAGCTTGCGCAGCTTGAACTTGATGCCGAACGCCCGGTTCAGGCGGCTGACCACGCGTAATGCCTGCAGCGAGTTGCCGCCGTTGTCGAAGAAGCCGCTGTCCGCGCCGATCGGGCGGTCGCCGAGTACCTCGATGAACACGTCCGCGACGGTTCGTTCGGTCGGGGTCGCGGGCGCGATGAGTTCCGCGACGACGTCGGCCGGTGTCGGGTCCGGCAGTGCGAAGCGGTTGACCTTGCGTGCCGTCGTCAGTGGCAGCCGGTCCATGATCACCCACGCCGCCGGCACCATGTACTCCGGCACGCGGTCCAGCAGGTGCACCTTCAGTTCGGCCGGCAGATCGGGTGATTGTTCGCCGGCCGGGGTCACGTAGCCGACGAGTTGTGGTTCACCACGTTGGTCCGTGCGCAGCGCCACCGCGGCCATGGCCACGTCGGGGTGGCCGAGCAGCGCGGACTCGATCTCCTCCAGTTCGATGCGCAGGCCGCGCAACTTGATCTGGTTGTCCACCCGGCCGACGAATTCCATCTGGTAGTCGGCGTTCCAGCGGACCATGTCGCCCGTGCGGTAGACACGGCCACCGGCGTGGAACGGGTCGTCGACGAACGCCGCCCGAGTCAGTTCGGGCTGGTTGAGGTAGCCGCGGGCAAGGCCCTCCTCGCCGCCGATCAGCAGCTCACCGGGAACGCCTCGGGGGACCAGGTTGTTCGACCTGTCCACAATGTACATTCGGCGGTCCTCGAACGGCACGCCGATCGGTGGCGAGACGCGGCAGAACTCCTGCGGGCACACGTATGCCGTGCAGCCGACCGTTGCCTCGGTCGGGCCGTAGACGTTGATCAGCTTGCGGTTGTTCAGGTTCCACTTGTTGACCATCTCGGCCGGGATGGTCTCGGCGCCCATCATGATCTTGCGCAGGTGCGGGTAGGGTCCGGCCTCGACCAGCGACAGCATCGCGGGCGACATGCAGATGTAGCTGGTGCGCTGCTCGCGCATGAGGGTGGCCAGCGCGTCCGGTGACGTGCCGGCCTCCTGGTCAACGAGCACCATCGTCGAACCGACGCACAGGCCGGTGAAGATCTCGCCCTGCGACATGTCGAACGACAGCGCGGCCAGTTGCAGCATCCGGTCCGCCGGCACCAGCTCGAACCAGCGCCGGTAGGACTCGACGAACGAGATGAGCGCGCGGTGGTCGATCGGCACGCCCTTGGGCTGGCCGGTCGAGCCGGACGTGTAGAGCACGTACGCCAGCGAGTCACGGCCGGCCCATTCGACAAGCGGCTCGTCCGTGCGTGCCGCCTCGATGTCGGCCCAGTCGCCGTCGATCTCGACGATGCGCCAGTCGTCGGACTCCGGGATGCGCTCGCGTAGCCGGGTTTGGGTCAGTACCAACGGTGTCGCGGTGTCGTGCAGCATGTACTCAAGGCGACTGCTCGGGTTCGCCGGGTCGAGCGCGACGAACGCGGCACCCGACTTCAGCACGCCGAGGAACGTCACCAGCGCGTCCAGGTCCCGTTCCACCACGACGCCGACGATCTGCTCGTGCTGGATCCCGGCCGCCCGCAGGAACCTGGCCATGGTGTCGGCCCTGTGGTCCAGTTCGCCGTAGCTGAGTTCCGTGCCCTCGAACACGGCGGCCGGGTGGTCCGGCTGTGCGGCCGCGGTGCGCGCCACGATGGCGTGCACCGGTTCCGGGCCGTACTTCAGCATTTCGCCCTCGCCGGCGGCCAGGATCGCCGCGCGTTCCGGCTCGGTCATCAGCGGCAGCCGTGACACGGTCTGGTCCGGGTCGGCGCAGACGCCGGCCAGCAGGTGCATGAAGTGGTCGACGAATGCCTCGACCCGCCAGCCGTCGAAAAGGTCGGCCGAATACTCCACGATCAACTGTAAGTGGTCGCCCCGCTCGATGAAGTTCGGCGCCAGGTCGAACCGGGACACCGGATTGGCGAAGTAGACGGTCTGCGCATGCAGTCCCGCCAGGTCCAGGTCGCTCGCCGAGAGCTGGCTGTCGATCAGCTGCAGTCCGACCACGAACAGCGGGTTGCGGCCGAGGTCACGCACCGGCTGCACACGGTCTACCACCAACTCGAACGGCGGGTCCTGGTTGTCGAAGGCATCCATCAGGTGATCAGCGACCTGTTCGAGCAGATCGCTGAACGTGGGGTCGCCGGCCAGGTCGACGCGCAATACCACCATGTTGGTGAAGAACCCGACCAGTTCCTCGAGGTCCGGGTCGGTCCGGCCGAGCGTCGAGATGCCGAACGGGACGTCCTCCTGGCCGGTGTAGCGGTGCAGCAGCACGGCCGTCACGGCGGACAGCAGCATGAACAGCGACACGCCCTGGTCCTTGGCCAGCTTGCGGGCGGCCGGCAGCACGTGGTCCGGCAGGTCCCGGATCACGGTGGCGCCCGCGAAGGTCTGCTCGGCCGGCCGGGTGCGGTCGGCCGGCAGGTCCAGTGCGGGCAGGTTGGCCAGCCGCTTCTGCCAGTACGCCAGCTGTTCCTCCAGCTCCCCGCTGGCCAGCAGTTCCTTCTGTCGCAGCGCGAAATCCGAATAGCGCATGGCGGGCGGCTCGGTCGACGGCGTGCCGCCGGCCAGGATGGTGGTGTAGGTGGCGGACAGCTCGGCGTTCATCAGGCCGGCGGACCAGCCGTCGGTGATGATGTGGTGGTAGACGCGGGAGAGAATGTGCTCGGTCGGGCCGAGCTTGATCAGCGTGTTCCGGTGCAGTGGGCCGGTACTCAGGTCGAACGGGGTGTCCGTGCCCTTCTGCAGGGTCCTGACCGCGGCGGCCTCACGTAGGTCGTCGTCCAGCCCGCTCAGGTCGATCATCTCGAGCGGGATCTCGCCGGGCGGGGTGACCAGCAGGTAGGGCACGCCGTCGGTGGCGCGCACGGTGCAGCGTAAGGACTCGTGCCGGCGCGCGATGTTGGTCAGGCTGGCGCGCAGCACGTCCGCGTCGAGGACACCGGTCAGCCGGTGCGTCACACCGACGTTGTAGGTGGTCCGGCCGGGCGCCAGCTGATCGAGGAACCACAGCTGTTCCTGACCGAAGGACAGCGGAAGCCGTTCGCCGTCGGACACCTGGATCTGGCTCATTGCTATCTCCAACCCGGATTGTGCGGTGTGTGGTGGTCAGGCCGGCTGACCTCCGGCGGTTCGGCGTCGGGACCGGGACGGGCGCCCGGATCGTTGGGATCGGCGAGGCGGGCCAGGATCGCGGCGAGCCAGCGGGCGCGGCGCGGCATCGAGTCGACCACCACGTACTCGGCCGGGCCGTGCGCACCGGCACCCTCGGCACCCAGACCGTCCATTGTGGGCAGTCCGAGCGCGGCGACCACGTTGCCGTCGCTGACCCCGCCGACCGCCATCTCGCCGACCTGCCAGCCGTCGGCCGCGGCGGCCGCGCGGGCGATCTCGACCAGTTTGGTCGCCGAGGCGCTGCGGGCCATCGGGCCGCGGTGCACGCCGCCGGTGACCGCGACTTGCGCGCCGGGATGCCGGGGCGTGCGGGCCCGGACGGCGGCGTCCACCCGTTCGCCGGCCGGCGTGGTCCAGAACCGGGTCTCCACCTCGGCCACGGCGTGTGCGGCCACCACATTGCGGCCGGTGCCGCCGCGCACGGTGCCGATGTTGACCGTGGTGCCGTCGTCCATACCGCTGTAGCTGGCCAGTTCGGCCAGCTGCGCGCCCAGTTCGGTGATCGCGTTCACGCCGTTGTCGAAGTCGAGGCCAGGGTGCGCCGCGACGCCGGTGACCTCGATGTCGTACATGCCGATGCCCTTGCGGGCCGTCTTCATCGCGCCGCCCGGCCCGGCCGGCTCCAGCACGATCGCGCATCCGCTGCGCCGGGCCTCGGCCACCAGGAACGGCTCCGAGCCCGGACTGCCGAGTTCCTCGTCGGCGTTGAGCAGCACGGTCAGTTCCGGTGCCGGCATGGTGGCGGTGAGCTGTCGCAGGGCCTCGACCAGTTGCACCAGGCCGGCCTTCATGTCGAACGCGCCGGGCCCCTGCGCCGTCCCTCCACTGTAGACGGTGAAAGGGCGGCGGGCGATCTCGCCGAGCGGGAACACGGTGTCCACGTGGCCGAGCACGAGCACCGGCCGCTCCTGCCGACCCCACCTCGCGATCATCACCGGCTGGCCGTTGGCCGAGGTGTGCCGCTCCAGCCGGGCACCGAGCGCGGCGAACTCGACGCCCAGCTTCTCCTGTACCGCACGGCAGCCATCCGGATGGTCACTTGGCGACTCCATCGAGACGAGCCGGGCGAGCAGTTCGATCACGACCCGCTCCCTCGCTCCGCCCACGCCGCCAGGTACAGCTCGCACAGTTCGGCCTCGGTGAAGTCGCGCGGTGTGTTGCGCAGGACCGGCCCGAACGCGGTGGCGAGCTTGGCCAGCCGGGGGAGATCGGCTCGGGGCACACCGTAGTCGGACAGCGGGGCCGGCACGCCGAGCTTGGCGCGCAGTGCGGCGAACGCGACGTGCGGTGGATCGTCCGATGTGGACAGCAGGCGGCCGAGGTCGGCGTGCCGGTCCGGTGCGGTGTCGGCGAGGGCGGCCAGCGCGGTCGGTGCCACCAGTGCGTTGGCCCGG
>DATBCR010000617.1:0-2155 GCA_036270375.1 Pseudonocardiaceae bacterium
GAGCCGACCACCTGGTAGGCCTCGTCACCGAGCACGTCACCGGCGGCCGCGACGTCACGCTCGTTGGCCGGGTGGTAGGCGCAGACGATGACCAGTTTCGCGGCGGCGTCCCTGGCGAGTTCGGCGGCGCGGTCCACGGCGCGGTAGGAGGAGTCCGAGCCGTCCGTGCCGACCAGCACGGTCTGATATGTACCCATCGGAGGTCCCTCCGTGTCGACGTCGGGCCAGACCTTACCGGACAGTAGGTAGTGGTCGCGATGTGACGAGGCACAACAACTTAGACGCCGACCGGGTGCCAGACGGTTTTGGCTTCCACGAAGGCTCGTAGTCGGCTGATGTCCGGTGTCGGGGTCCAGTCCGGCTCGGTGGCCGGGATGCGCAGGACCCGCTTCACCGTGCCGGCGGCGGCTCGTTGTAGGTCGGGGCGTTGGGGTACCGCGGCGCCGGTGAGGTCGAGGGCGTTGACGTCGCCGTGGGCGGCCAGCCATGGGGCCAGTTCGGCGGTTCGGCCGGTCAGCATATTCACCACTCCGCCGGGTACGTCCGACGTGGCCAGCACCTCGGACAGCGTGATCGCGGCCAGCGGGCGGGCCTGGCTGGCCACCACGACGCACGTGTTGCCGGCCGCCAGTACCGGTGCGATCACGCTCACCAAGCCGAGCAGCGCCGACGCCTGCGGTGCCAGTACAGCGACCACGCCGGTCGGTTCCGGGACTGTGAAAGAGAAGTACGGGCCGGCGACCGGGTTCGACGCGCCGAGCACGCTCGCGATCTTGTCCGTCCAACCGGCGTACCAGACCCATCGATCGATCGCTGCGTCCACAAGGGACTGTGCGCGGCGCACCGGCACGCCATCGGACACGCTCAGCTCCGTCGCGAACTGCTCTCGTCGGCCCTCCATCAGTTCGGCCACCCGGTACAGCACCTGGCCCCGGTTGTACGCCGTCGCGCCGGACCAGCCTCCGAAGGCCTTGCGGGCGGCCACAACCGCATCCCTGGCGTCCTTGCGGGACGCCTGTGCGGCGTTGGCGACGAAGGCGCCCTTCGCGTCCGTCACCGGGTACGAGCGGCCGGACTCGGAGCGCGGGAACGCGCCGCCGATGTAGAGCTTGTACGTCTTCGCGACGGTCACCCGTTCAGACATCGAGGTACGCCTCCAACCCGGCCCGGCCGCCCTCGCGGCCGAATCCGGACTCCTGGTAGCCGCCGAACGGTGCTGTCGGGTCGAAACGGTTGAACGTGTTGGCCCACACGACGCCGGCCCGCAGTTTCTGCGTGATGGACAGGATTCGCGAGCCCTTCTCGGTCCACACGCCCGCGGACAGGCCGTACGGCGTGTTGTTCGCCTTCGCCACCGCCTCGTCCGGGGTGCGGAACGTGAGAACAGACAGAACCGGGCCGAAGATCTCCTCGCGCGCGATCCGCATCGCCTGGCTGACGTTCGCGAACACCGTCGGCGCGAAGAAGAAACCCTTGTCCGGCAGGCGACACGGGCTGGTCCAGCGCTCCGCGCCCTCGGCCTCGCCGGCCTCGACGAGGCTGGTGATCTTGGCGAGCTGCTCGGCCGAGTTGATCGCGCCGACGTCCGTGTTCTTGTCGAGCGGGTCGCCGACGCGCAGCGTGCCGATGCGGTCGCGGAGTTTCACCAGCAGTTCATCCACAATGGACTCCGCGGCCAGTAGACGCGAGCCGGCGCAGCAGACGTGGCCCTGGTTGAAGAAGATGCCGTTGACGATCCCCTCGACAGCCTGGTCGAGGGGCGCGTCCTCGAACACGATGTTCGCGGCCTTCCCACCCAGCTCCAGGGTCAGCTTCTTGTTGCTGCCGGCCAAAGTCGCCTGGATCGACTTGCCAACCTCGGTCGAGCCGGTGAACGCGACTTTGTTGACGTCGGGGTGGCTGACCACGGCGGCCCCGATATCGCCCGCGCCGGGCAGGATGTTCACCACACCCGGCGGCAGGTCGGCCTGCTGGCAGATCTCCGCCAGAACGAGGGCGGTCAGGGGCGTCGTCTCAGCTGGTTTGAGGACAACCGTGTTGCCACAGGCCAAAGCTGGTGCGATCTTCCACGCCGCCATGAGGAGCGGGAAGTTCCACGGGATCACCTGGCCGGCCACGCCGAGCGGCTTCGGGTCCGGGCCGTAGCCGGCGTAGC
>DATBCR010000618.1:0-8246 GCA_036270375.1 Pseudonocardiaceae bacterium
GCGGCCTGGAAGTCGTTGCCGATGCCGCTGCGGATGATCGCCTGGGCCAGGTTCGCCTTATGGTCGAAACTGAGCACCAGCGCGGGTTCCACGCCGTTGGTCGGCGCTTCCCAGTAGGTGCCGATGATGTTGTCGTTGACCAGGTCCGCGGGATGACCGGGATCCGCCGCCGTCGCGACCACCTTGTCCGCGTGCACCGGCGTGGGCTTGGTCTCCAGCTTGCCGATCGTGCCGTTCTTGATCGCGACGACGTCGGCGTTCACCGTGTGCCGGAACGGCGGGTAGATGCCGTACACGATGCCGCCGAGCACAACAAGAACCGCGATGATGTTGCGGCCCCAGCGCAACGTCCGCCGGACCCCCCGGCCGAAACGGTTGTGCCTGCCGCGCCGTTCGGCGTGCCCGAGCCGGCTGGCGACGTGTGCCCTGGTCCGCTTCGGCAGCCACCGACGCCACCACGGCGGCCGCACCTCGCCGGCCTCGACCAGCGACGCGGCGCACCGCCGGCAGAACTGCCGGTTCGGCGCGTTGCCTTCGCCGCACTTGCCGCAGATCAGGTCGCCCGGCGCGGGCGGCCTGCGCTGCGGGGTCCCGGTTGACGTGGCCGTGTGGCGCGGTGGCTGCACCACCTGCTCGCTCGGCTGGGCCACGCTGCCCGGTGTCGCCTCCGCGGTACTGGCCACCGTCGCGACCGGACGGTCCTCCCGCGCGCCCTCCCACTCCAGAAAAGCGTTGCAGGAACTGCAGAACCGGGCCCCGTCAGCGTTGTGTTCCCCGCACTGTGCGCATACGACCATGTCAGGACGCTCCGTTCACTGGCAGAACTTCCACGGTGACCACCACGTGTGCCGGGACCGCGGCGGCCACCGCCGCCCGCAACCGGTACAGGTCGACGGCGTCCGGGGCCGCCGCCCGCACCCGCAACGTCACCCGGGCCGGACTGGCACCGGGCAGCGGGCCGTCCGGCAGGTCCGATGCCACACAGCCGCCGCTGTCGACGACTTCCGCCACGCCACCGGTGAGCAGGCGCACATGTGCCGCGAGGCCACGGCGGGTACCGCGCCACCGATGCAGTTCCACCGCGTTCGCGATCAGTTCCCTGCGCTGGGACGGGGTCCAGCTCTCGTCGGCGTCCAGCGCGACCCAGTTCGCCAGCCAGTCCAGGAAGTCGGCCGGCGCCAGCCACGGGTCCAGATAGCCGGAAAGGCCGTCCAGGGTGGCGAACACCGGCGCCAGGACCTCGTCCAGCGCGGCGGTGAACCGCTGGACGAAGCCGTCCTCCAGATAGACGGCCGGCAACCGGTCCGCGAGCGGATGCGGCGTCGGCAGGCCGGGCACTCCGACGCGCGTCATCGGCCTTCCATCCCCATCACTCGGATCTGGTGCGCCACCGAGAAGATCAGCGCGTTGGCCGGTACGTCGACGCGCTGCGACGGCTCGCCTCGGTCCCGGCTGGCCGGATCGGCCGGATTGAATGCGAACAGCCGGATGTCGGACACCGAGTCCACGCCCGGCAGCCGTTGCAGCACCGCGAACACCTCGCCGGACACCACGGCGCGGCCGAACGGCCACCCGTCACCGGCCGGACCGCCCCGGACCGGGCTGAAGTACTCGTAGAGCGCCGCGACGGCCCTGGACCGCAACGAGTCCCGGGACGCGGTGGCCTGGGCCCGCAGCTCGGCCACCACCGTGATCCCCTGGTAGAACGGCGGCTCGACGGAGATCCGCGCCCCGATGCAGCGACGCTCGTCAAGGTGCCGCGCGATCCGGCCCCGCATCCCCGGATCCAGGTCGAGATCGGCGAACCGCAGCTCACCGCCACCGGGCACCGACGGCACGACGAGCACCCGAACCCCGTCCGCAACACCGGATACCGGCACGCACCGCACCCGCGCCGCCTCCGGCGCGGCCTCCCGGGCCAACAGCTCGTAGTCCTCCGCGGTCACCGCGCGATCCCGAGTACGCAGCAGCAGCGGCCCGCGCACGGCCGCGTCGCGCACCGACTCGCCGTCCACCCCGCCAACGGCCGGCCGCCGGTTGGTGACGCTGCTGACGAACGGGATCGGATCGCGCCGCACCCGCAACACGCCGCGTGCCACATTGCCGCGCAGCCCGCCGCCGGTGCGATACCTCGGCACGCGGATCGTCGCGCCCTTGGGCGGCACGGCGCCGTAGTACCGGAACTCGCCGCTGGGCTGGCGGATCGCGGGCCCGAACACCACGGCCCCGTCCACCCGGTCCAGCACCACGTGCCGGTCGGTCGGGCCGGACTCGGCGAACGAGGCGACCGCACGCCATTCCTGCCAGCCCTCGTCGCCGGCTGTCTCGACGACCAGCGCGTCCTGGCTCGCCACCACCGGCCGGTGCGCCAGCGGGAACCGTTGGCTGGGCACACCATCGGATATGCCGACGACCTCGCCCGCCACCAGGTCGGCGTGCGCCGCCTCGACCGTGCCGCCGATGGTGGACGCGCTGACCGCACGCAGCCGGGGCGAGTACTGGTAGAACCGCTGCCCAGGGGTTGGCTCGATGACGCGGCACCGCAGCCAGCCGGCCCGCTGGCGGGCGATGACGGCCCCGGCGTGGCTCGGCGGCACGTGCAGGATCACGTCGCCCGCCTTGTTGAGTCCGCCGGTGGTGTCCTGCTCCACTTCGCAGGGCACCCAGTCGTCGCCGTCGCGCGCCTCCCACACCAGCGGCGGATGGCGCGGATCCACGCCGACGCCCTCGACCTGGCACTCCATCCGCAGCAGCACCGCACAGCCCGGCGCCGGCTCGGACAGCCCGAACAGCACGGCTTCACCCGGCCGCGGCGGTGCCGAGAAGCAGTCCACGACGCCACCGCCGAGCAGATCGTCGGTACGCAACTCCGGCGGTCTGTCGCCCTCGGCGGCGGCCGTTGCCAGGTAGGACAGGGAAGTGGACACGATGGTGAGCGGCCGTTCGACCGTGAAGACCACCGGCTCCTCGGTTTCGGTCCGTTCGCTGGCCACCTGGGACCCGGCCGGCACCACCACGTCGGTGCTCCGCGCGGCCGACAGCCAGAACGTCACGTCGCAGCGCGCCGCGGTCGGCGGGAAGAGGCGCACCCCGATCAGGTCGAGAAACCGCAGGTAGTGCAGGTCAGGCACCCGATTGAGCCGGTACAGCAACTGGTCGACCATCGAGGCGAACGTCTCGATCAGCGTCACGCCGGGATCGGACACGTTGTGGTCCGTCCATTCCGGACAGTGCTGCTGGACGCGACTCTTGGCCTCGTCGACAAGATCCTGGAAGCGGCGGTCGTCCAGGTTGGGCGCGGGGAGCGACATCAGGCACCACCCGGCTCGTCGTGCGGCGGGATGACGTAGAACGGGAACACCAGGTTGCGCGGATCGTTGCTGCCGCGCAGCGTGTAGCGGACGTCGATCAGCAGCGTGCCCCGGTCCACCTCGGCGAAGCTGACCAGCACGTCGGTGAGCTCGATCCTTGGTTCCCAGCGTTCCAGCGAAAGCCTTACCTGGTAGGCGATCTGGCCCGCGGTGCCGGCGTCGGCCGGTGCGAACACCAGGTCGTGGATCGCGCAGCCGAACTCCGGCCGCATCGGCCGCTCACCCGGTGCGGTGGCCAGGATCAACCGGATACTCTCCAGGATCTCCCGCTCGCCGCCGACCAGCGCTATCGACCCGGTCGCATCGGTGTGGACCGGGAACGCCAGTCCCCTGCCGATGAAGTCCACCGATCACCCTCCGATCAGGACGGTCGGGCAGCCCAGCACGATCGGCGCGCCGCAGCCGGCCATGTCACCGACTCTGGCCGCCGGCATGCCGCCGATCAGCACGGTCGGGCAGCCCGGCGGCGCGACCGGGGTGGGCGGATGCACCGCGGGCGGCGGGAAGGAGCAGGTGTGCAGGCTGCCCACGGTCGCCGCCGGCATGCCGCCGATCAGCACGGTGGGCACGCCCGGGCCGGTGATCACGCCGGGATGACCGGTCGGGTCGCCAACTCTGGCAGCGGGTGGCATGGGCACTCCTCTAGTTGATCCGGATGACGCCGCCGCGCACGGTCAACTGGCCGCTCGCGGTCAGCTCGGCCTGGGCCTGGCCCGCTACCGACGCGGTGGCGCCGGAGATCTTCACGTCGGATGTGGCGGACATCTTCAGCGACGCGTTCGCGGTCACCTCCACGTCCGAGTCGGAGGTCATGGTGATCTTCTGGCCCTTGAGCTCAAGCGGTCCCTTGCCGGACTCGACGGTCACTCCGTTGTCCGCCTTGACATGCACGCCCTTGGCGCTGGTCAGCTCGATCATCTGGTTCTTGACGTCCATCCTGACGACGAGTTTTCCGTCGCCGGTGGTGACGAGAATGCCGTCGTCCTCGTTGAACTCCAGCCGATGTCCCTTGCGGGACACGAAACCCCGCACCGCGATCTCGCCGCTGTTCGCGTCGACGGGCGCGGTGGACAGCGTGGGCAGCGTGTCCTTCCCGTTGTGCAGGCCGCCGAGCACGTAGGGCGCGTCGAAATCGCCGCCCTCGAAGCCGGCCAACACCTCGTCGCCCACCTCGGGCAGGATCACCGTGCCACGCGCCTTGCCGGCACCCGGCTGCACCACCCGCGCCCAGTTGCTGCTGAAGTCCTTGTCCAGCCAGGGAAAGGTCAACCGGACACGGCCCATTCCGTCCGGATCCTTGGCGTCGCACACCACACCGGGCAGCAGGCCGGCCGCGCCGCCGCGGCCGGATGACGCGCCGTGACCGGTGGTCAGCCCGTACAGCGAGCGCTCCTGGCGGCCGGACGCGGCGAACTCGGTGACGTAACCCGTGTGCTCGGTGAACAGGTGCCGGGTGGCGGTCAGGGTGTACTGGCCGGTGAACGGGTCGCCGACGTTCGCGAGCGACACCGGCGTGCCCGCGCGCAGCTTCGGGTTGCCGCGTGCCACGCCGGACAGCTCCACGCTCGCGCCGCCGACCTGTCCCGCGACCGCGCGGGCGATCGCGGCGGCCTCGGTCTGCGTGCGCACCGGGGCGTTGGCGACCAGCAACGGCGGGCTGCCGAACGTGTTCGCCATTCCGACCGGGTCGACGTCACCGACCTTCGTGCCGGCGATCTTCGGCGGTGCGCTCGCGGTCACCTCCTGCTTGGCCGCCGGGTCCCACCCGTGCACCTGGACCTCCGGCACCTGCTCGGCGGCGGTCACCCCGGCGCGCAAGGAAATCAGCGTGCGGTCCGCCTCAAGCACGAACGGGTCGGTGGTGGCCTTGGCGTTGGCGTCCGGCGCGCCGTCCGGCGGCTCGGGCAGCCGGAAGTCGAGTTTCCCTTCCGTCACAGAGACTTGCGCGCCGACCGAGTCGGCAAGCCGGGACAGGAACTCCCAGTCACTGATGTTGTGCTGGCTGATCTGGGTGTGCGGCCGGCCGCCGACGCCGGACACGCTGTCCACGGTGCCGACCTGCAGTCCCGCGCGGGTCACCACCTTGGTGACCACGTCCGACAGGCTCATCTCCGGATAGGCCGCGACCCTGCGGCCGCGGAACAGCCGGTGCGCCAGGTCGTAACCGCGGACCTCGGTGAACGTGCCGGTCCGGTCGATGTCGATCCCGACGGCGGTGACCTCGCCGCTCATCAGCGGCAGCGGACCGCCGGGATCGGACGTCTGGACCCGAAGCCGGATCTGCGCGCCGATGGTGAACCCGCCCTTGCCGAGCACCACGTGGCCGGGATCGCGGAACCGGAGCACGAACGTGTCCGGGAAGTTCCGGCTACAGTCCACAGTGGAATGGATCAGCAGTGTCATCACGTCGGCGGGCAACGGCCGGCCGGCCACCTCGACGGCCAAGGTGTTGGCAAAGGTCTCATTCGCCACGCTGGATCTCCTCAAGCGCCGGCACCAGCAGGCGCCGCCCGGCCCGCAGCAGCATGGGATCGTCGATGTCGTTGGCGGCCGCGATCTCCCGCCACAGCGTCGGATTCCCGTAGGCGCGGAACGCAACGGACAACAGGCTGTCGCCGGCCACCACGATGCATTCGTCGCGCGCGGCCAGCGCACCGGACGTGGGGTTCTGGCCGCCCTGCTCGCCGGAGATCTCCTCAAGGTTCACCGTGCACACCGCGCGCACCGGCACACCACCCGGCGTGAACAAGGTGTACTTCGCGGTCACGCTCGCCACATACGCCGGGAACCCGGTCATGCCGCCCCATTTGAAGATCACCCACGGCGGCGAACCCTTGCCGTGCTGGCGGCTGTCCTCTGTGGCCACGCAGCAGGTGAAAAGCTGTTCCACCTTCTTGACGACCTTGTCGTCCATGTTGTCGGTGGCGTCAAGGAACATCTCCAGCGTCAGCTTGCACGGGTCCGACCCCGCGAACTCGGGCGGCCCGCTCTTCTTCGCGTTGCGCTGCGCCACCCGGTTCCACTTGGCGTTCTTGGTGAGCGACAGTTCCTTCGGGTTGAACTGGAAGCCGATCTCGTACATCAGCTCGCCGGGCGCGGCGGTGCCACCGGCCTGCGGCGGCTTGTGCACCTGTAGCGACGCCTTCTGCAGGTTGGTCGGCGCGCCGGAGCCGTAGTCCGACGACGGCCCGGAGCCGGCCGAGGTGAAGGTGATCGGTGAGGACATGGCGTGCTCCTCAGTTGGCCGACGACAGGAAACCGTGATGGGCGAGTTCGAGCGTCTCGGTCGCCACCTTCGGCGATTCGGCGGACAGCTGCGGTCCGCTCCAGCGCACCGGAACGACGTCGACCAGCGCCCAGCTCGCGATCACGGTGCCCTCCAACGTCATCGCGGCGATGGTGGCCGTGCGGCGCTTGGTGCCGCTGGCCATCTGGCTGAACCACCTGGTGATCTTGGAACTCTCGCTGGTGACCGGGCGGGACAGCTTCACGTTGGCGTACTTGATCCGGGTCGGCAGCTGCCACACGATGCCGTTGTTGCCGCCCTCCTCGCGCTGCTCCATGACGAACTCGCAACCGAGCCCGTCACAACTGCTGAACGCGCCGAGGCTCTCGTCGTCGATCTTCACGACGAAGCAGACGGCGACGGCTTCCGGGTCAGCCATTGTGCGCGCTCCTCACGTCAGTGCCACAGGTCGATGAGCGCACCACGCCGCTCACGGTCGAGTTGCAGTTCGGCCTTCAGGCGACGCAGCAGCGGCCCGAACAGCTCCTGCGCCACCTGGTCCAACTCCTTCTCGGCCGGTGCAGCCGGAACCGACGCGGACGGCGTCGGGGCGGGTTCCACAGTGGACACTGGCACCGGCGCGGCTGGGACAGCGGTCGGTTCGGGCTCTCGTTGGACGGCGGGTGGGGGTTCGCGGCTCGGCAGCGGGGCGAACGGTTGGTGCGCCGTGGTGACATCGATCGACCGAGCCGCCGTGACCAGATGGCCCGCATCCGCGGACGGGGTTCGAGCCGGTGCCGAACCGCTGAGCACGGTCCGCATGGCCCCGAGCACCGCCACCGAACCGACGGGCATCTCGCCGCCGTGCAAGATCGGCTCGCCCAGCAACGTGGCCGTCCGGCCCGGCGGCGCTTCACCCAGCACGTCGGCCACCGCCGCCCTCGATACCGGCATCGGCCCGCCCGACACCATTCCGGCCAGCGGTGCACCACCCGACACGCCACCGGGGACCAGCGGCCCACCGGACACCACCCCGACCGCAGACAGATCAGCCGGCACCGCACGGCTGGGCACGGCCAGCCCACCGGTGACCGCCCGAGCCACCGAGACGTCACCGCCGCGCGCGGTCGGCGCGCCCGCAACCGCACCGACCAACGGTGCGGTTATCGACACCGCGCCGCTCGACACCACCGCAACGGGCGGCGCATCCGGCGACTCGGCACCGCGCGTCAGCGGCTCGGCTTGCACCACCCTCGATACCGACACGTCGCCAGCGCGTGCGAACGACTCGCCCGGCACCGCCCCGACGGCCGGCGACTCACCCGAGTCCACTTCGGACACCGGAGCGGCACCGTGCACGATCGGCTCACTCGAAACCAACCCGACCAACGGCGCAACACCGGATCCCGACGGCTCGTCCGACACCACCCTCGACACCGGCGCAACACCCGAGACCACCTGCGCAACACTCGACACCGCGACAGGCAACCCGCCACCGCGCACCACAGCGTCCGCCGACCCAACACGCCCGACCGACCCGGTCATCGGCACGTCACCACGCACCACCGGCTCACCCGACGCCACCCTCGACACCGACACATCACCGGCGAACCCGCCACCCACCATCGGTTCACCCGAGACAACCGGCG
>DATBCR010000619.1:0-6527 GCA_036270375.1 Pseudonocardiaceae bacterium
CTGGGCGTTCTCGGCATCGCCGGCGCTGTCTTCCCCACCGCCGGCCTGGCCAGTCTCGTCGTGAACCTGGCGTGGACCGCAGCGTTCGCCGCCGTCATGCTCCGCGACGGACGAGAGAGGCTCCCGGTAGCCAAGCCGGGCAGCCAGTTCGGCCGCGCCGTCGGTTACGTAGCGGCGGAACTGTTCCACGCCGGTCCAGCGCTGGGTCGCCACGGACACGCTCAGTGCGGCGACCACCGCGCCGGAGGAATCGCGGATCGGGCCGGCTATGCACGCGACGTCCGGATTGGACTCGCGGTATTCGGTGGCGATGCCGCACCGCCGGATGTCCGCGAGCTCCTTGGACAGTAGCTCCGGTGACGTGATGCTGTTCGCCGTCATCGCCAGGAGCGTGACGCCGGGTGGGTAGTGCAGGTCGAACTCCGACTCCGGCAGGGCGGACAGCAGCATCTTGCCGGCCGCGGTGCAGTGTGCTGGCAGCCGGCGGCCGACCGAGGACGCCAGGCGCACCGGGTGTTGTCCGTCCACTGTGGCCACGTACACCACGTTCGTGCCGTCCAGCACCGCCACCTGGGCGGTTTCGGCGCACCGCGCGGCCACCCGTGCCGCTACCGCCCTGCCCTCCCGTGCCAGGTCCATCTGCTCGGCGAACGCGTTGCCCAGGTGGAACGTTGGCACGCCGAGTCGGTAGTTGCCGGGCCGATCCGGTGCCGCGACAAGGTAACCGCGGTGGGCGAGTGTGGTCACCAGTTCGTGCACCGAGGTCCTTGGCAGGCCGAGCCGGACGGTGATGTCCGGTGCGGAGTGCGGGGCGCCGTCAAGGAACAGCTCCAGGATGTCCAGTGCCCGCATCACGGCCGGAACGGTACGGCCCATGGGAACTCCTAGGTCGGCGTGGGCACAGCTGGCTAGGGGATCTGGGCGCGGGTGGCGGCGGTGCCGCTCGGTGTGATCACCAGGTGGTAGCCGTCCGCCGCGTTCATCGTGAGCGGCACCGTGATCGAGCCGTTGGACACCGTGAAGTTGTTCTGCGACAAGGTGATCGGCGCCGGGACTGCGGTGGTGCGGCCGCGTGCCGGCGTGTCCGCCAGGGTGACGTGCACGGTCTGACCGAACAGAGCGCTGAGACCGTTGACTGTCACCGCGCTCGCGCCGCTGCCACCGCCGAAGATGACGCTGATCTGGCGGCCGTCAGATGTCACATTCGCGGCGCCGTCGAGTCCGGTCTGCGCCGGTGGCACCGTGGTGACCATGTTGCCGGTCATCGCGCCGTACCAGGTGTAGAGCCAGTAGGCGCCGTTGGGCGCGCCGCCGGTGTCCACGAGCGTGTCGCCGAGGGTGCCGTAGTGGTTCCAGAAGGCCAGTTCGGCGTTGTTGACGCCGGTGCGTTCGAATTTGGCGATGTAGCCGGCCAGTGGTCCGGGCACGCCGACCTCGCTTGTCGTCGCGTACTCCTCGATCGCGATCGGGCGCGGACTGATGCCAAGTTGCGCCTCAAGCGACCGGTACGCGGCGACGTCGGCGGCGATCGACGCCGAGCCGCCGAGTTCGTGCCAGCTCACGATGTCCGGCAGGGTGCCACTCGCCTTCGCGTCGGTGAGGAACGTGGTCATCCAGCTCTGGATCCAGTGCGAGATGCTGGGGCCCTGGATCGGGCGACGGCTGGTGTCCTTGGCGCGCACCTCCTTAAAGGTGGTGGCCCAACCCGCGTCGAAACTGCCCGCGGCGCCGGTGTTCCAGGTCCAGTCCGGTTCGTTCCACAGCTCCCATGCGCTGATATTGGTCGCACCGGAGGACCGCACCGAGTTGACCTGAGTGTCCACAGCGGACAGCCAGTTGCTCCAGCTCACCCACCGGTACGGGAAGTTCGGGTACCAGTCCGGCATCCGCACGACGACTTTCGCACCGGCCCGTGCCGCTTCGGGGGCGACCACGAGAGCGTCACCGCCGGGGGCCGGCTCGCCGTTGGGCAGTTGCTTGCCGCCGGGGGCCATCTGCACGAATGTGTTGGGGTGTAACGGACTGACCAGGCTGTCGGTCGGGATACTCGCGGTGTCCAAGCCGTACAGGCCGCCGGATGCGACGTGGGTGACCGGGCGGAACGGCTGGTTGGCGTGCACCACGAGGGTGGTCGCGGGGGTCGCTGCGGGGACCGCCGCCGCACTGGTCGCCGTCGCCGCCAGTGCCAGCGTGGCGAACGTGACGGCGACCTGGTTCGGCAACCGGGTGATCAGGCGGTTCGTCAGGCGCTTCGTCATTGCCTCTCCTGTGGGTTGCGGGCTAGGAGGTCGGTATCCAGACGCGCATGCTGCCGTCCTCGCGGTTCGCCCATGCGTAGTACGGGATCGCGATCAGCTCCACCGGACCGCCGGCGTCTCCCGGGGGCCGCGACGGGTACGGCCACCAGCCGTCGGACGCGATCGCCCGCCGGTAGCCGGAACCGAGCACTGTCACGACGCCGCCGAGCAGGTCCGGTCGGTGCTTCTCCGCCAGCGGGCGCGTCGTGTCGATCATGATGTCGTCCAGACCACCGGCGTGGTCGGCCTGTTCGAGGCAGTACACCAGCGGTCCGCGCTCGATCGCCACGCAGCCGCGCACGGCGTCCACCCTCGGGTCGGCCCAGGTCAGCCGTGGCTCCAGGTCGAGTTCGAGCACGACGCGATCGCCCGGCTCCCACGCGCGCGTCAGGCGCAGCCAGCCGTCCCTCGGTGGCGCCGTGGTCTCGTCGTCGGCCCGATCCGGTGTCTGGACGGTGAAACCCGTGCACCACCTCGGGATGCGCAGGGACAGCGTCCACGGCTTGTGCACCGTCGCGTCGACTGTGACGGTGATCCCGCCCTGCCACGGATAGTCCGTGCGGACGCCGACGGTCACCGGTGCGCCCGCGACGTCGCCGTGGAAGGTGCCCTCGGCGTACTGGTGGAGCTGGACGCCTCGGCCGTCGGTCGAGGACATGTAGTGCGCGAGGCTGGCCAGCAACCGCATCACGTTCGGTGGGCAGCAGGCGCAGCGGAACCAGCGGGTGCGGCGGGCGGACTTGTCGCCGCCGACGTCGGTGTGCCCGTCGCGCACCTGTAAAGGGTTGACGTAGAGCCAGGTCCGGCCGTCGAGCGCGACACCGGCGAGTATGGCGTTGAACAGGATGCGCTCGACGAGGTCGCTGTAGCGGGCATGGCCGGTGGACAGTGCCAACCGCCAGCTCCACTGGACCGATGCGATCGCCGCGCACGTCTCGCAGTAGGCGCGTTCGGTGGGCAGTTCGTACGGATCGCCGAACGACTCCTTGTCGTGGCGCGAGCCGACGCCGCCGGTCAGGTAGGTCTTCGTCGCCACCATCGCCGACCACAGCCGCTCCCCGGCTGCGGCCAGTTCGTCGTCGCCGGTCTCGGTGGCCAGGTCGGCGACCGCGGAAAGCAGGTAGAGCTGGCGCACCGCATGACCTTCGACGTCGCGGGCCGCGCGGACCGGCACCCGGTCCTGGCAGTACGCCTCGCCACCGAGCAGGCCGCGCCCGTAGCTGTCGACGAAATAGCCGGCCAGTGCGAGGTAGCGGCGCTCGCCGGTCTCCCGGTACAGCTCGACGAGCGCGGTCTCCACCTCCGGATGGCCGTCAAGGCCGTCGATCCGCTTGCCGCTGCTCTGTTTGCCACCGCTCTGTTTGCCACCGCCCGGCGGGCCGAAGACCGAGTCGATGTGGTCGGCGAACCGGCGGGCGACGTCCAACAGCCGGTCGCGGCCGGTGGCGCGGTGGTGTGCGACGGCGGCCTGGATGAGATGACCGGCGCAGTACAGCTCGTGGCCCCAGCGCAGGTCGGTGAAACGTCCAGTGCCTTGGCCCGCCTGGCACCAGCTGTTCAGGTAGCCGTCGGGTTGTTGGGCGTTGGCGACCAGCCCGACGATGCGCTCCACGTCGTCGGCAAGACGTTTGGAGTCCGGGTGGTCGGCGTCGGATCGGGCGAGCTGCCAGGAAGCCGCTTCAAGCCACTTGTAGACGTCGGAGTCCAGAAACGGGTACTCACCGCGGTATTCGCCGGTGGCGGTGCCGGCGGCCAGCCGCAGGTTGTCCAGATTGCCCGCGGACTCCAGGAGGACAGGGCCTTGCGGAATGCCGACGAGCGCGTTGACCTGTTGCCGTTCGGCCAAGAACCCGGCGCTGATGACGGGGTTCACGGTCGGTCGTAGGGCGGCGTCGGCGTGCGGGCCGAAGCGGATCGGGCCCGTCCGCGTCGTCGAGGACATGAGTCTCCCGCGCGTGCGTCGTCGAGGCGGTTTGAGCAAAGCTTTTCTCAAGTCAAGTTACGGTTGTGGCAAGCCTTCGTCAAGCAAAATGCTTGTGTAGACCGGTTTTCTCAAATGTTGCGCAACTCGTTTCCCGGCCTGGCAGGATGGACCGCGGATCGTCGTTGTCGTCGAGGAATGGGCTGCCCGTGTCGGACTCGGTTCGTGACGTCGCGCCGGCAAGGACGCGGCTCACCGATGTCGCGGCCCGGGCCGGCGTCAGCGTGGGGACCGCGTCCAAGGCGCTGAGCGGCACCGGCCGGATGCGGCCGGAAACGCGCGAGCGGGTGCTCGACGCGGCGGACGCGCTCGGATTCAGCCCCAACCGGCATGCGCAGAGCCTGCACACCGGCCGCAGCTGGACCGTCGGGCTGGTGACGACGGACGGGATCGGCCGGTTCAGCACCCCAGTGCTGCTGGGCGCCGAGGATGCGTTGGGGGCAGGGAAGATCAGCGTCCTGCTCTGCGACACGCGCGGTGACGCGATCCGCGAACAGCACCACCTGCGCATCCTGATCGAGCGGCGCGTCGACGGCATCATCGTGACCGGACGACGCACCGACCCGCGCCACCCGCTCACCGGGATCGGTTTGATACCAACGGTTTACGCGTTCTCGCCATCGACGGACCCACAGGACGTGTCCGTCGTCTCGGACGACGCGGGCGGCGCGACACTCGCGGTCGAGCACCTGCTCGGCCTTGGCCGCACCCGGATCGCACACGTCACCGGTCCCCGGCACCACGCCGCCGCCCGCGACCGCGCGGCGCGCACCCTGGAACTGCTCGCCGACGCCGGCCTCGCACCGGCGACCGGCCGCGCGCACTACGGCGACTGGAGTGAGGCATGGGGACGGCGCGCGGCGGAGGCGGTGCTGCGCGCGACGCCGGACATGGACGCGTTCTTCTGCGGCAACGACCAGATCGCCCGAGGCGTGGCCGACACGCTGCGCGAACGCGGCGTCCGGGTGCCGGACGACATCGCGATCGTCGGGTACGACAACTGGGACACCATGGCACTGGCCGCCCGCCCGCCACTGACCACGATCGACATGGACCTCGGCGAAATCGGCCGAATCGCCGCACTGCGACTGCTGGCCCAGATCGACGCCACCACACCGGAAGCCGGCCTGGCCACGGTCCCCTGCCGCCTGATCGTCCGCGAATCGGCCTGACGATAATGTCGGCCATGAAGGTATGCGTGACCGGAGCCGCCGGCATGACCGGTGGCGTCACTGTGAACTACCTGCTCGACCGCGGCTACGAGGTCGTTGCCACCGATGCCGCGCCGCATCCGGGCGTCGGGATTCCCGCGCTGTGGTCGCGCGCGGACTTCACCTACACCCGGGCCGACCTCACCGACTACGGCGACGCCGTCGACGTGCTCTCCGGCTGTGACGTCGTGGTGCACCTGGCCAACATTCCGGCGCCGAGCCTGGTGACGCCGGCCCGCACGTTCACGGCCAACACGGCGATGAACGCGAACGTCTTCCTGGCCGCGGCGGCACTTGGCCTGCGGCGGGTGGTGTGGGCGTCCAGCGAGACGACGCTCGGCCTCGACTTCACCGTGCCGCCCCGCTACGTGCCGCTGGACGAGGACCACTATCCGTACCCGACCACGACGTATTCCCTCTCCAAGGTGGTCAGCGAGACGGCGGCGGCGCACATCGCCGAATGGAGCGGAATTCCCTTTGTGGCGCTGCGCTTCTCCAACGTGATCCCGCCGGAGCGCTACCAGGTGTTCCCGACGTTCTGGGACGACCCGGCGAAACGCAGGTTCAACCTGTGGAGTTACGTCGACGTCCGCGACTGCGCCCAATCGTGCGAGGTTTCGCTGCGTGCGGACGTGACCGGTGCGAGCGGCTATGTCATCGCGGCCACGGACACCGTCATGACAACGCCGTCGGCCGAACTCATGGCCGGCACATTCCCGGATGTCCCGATCCGCAAGGAGCTCGGCGAGTTCGAAACACTCCAGAGCATCGAGAAAGCACGCGCGATCCTCGGTTACGAACCACAGCACTCATGGCGCGACCACGTCGAGACCTCACACATCGCGTAGCCGGAGCACGAGTCCACCCAACAGCAGCGCTCCGGCCGCCCAAGCGGCAAGTACGCCGAGGCCGGCCCACGGGCCGATGGGTTGGCCGCTCAGGCCGATCGTGGCCTGGACGGCGAGTCCGGCGGACATCGGTGCGATCTGTTCGAGGTGGCGCTGCCAGTTCGGGTCGGCGACCATGCCGATGATCACC
>DATBCR010000620.1:0-1651 GCA_036270375.1 Pseudonocardiaceae bacterium
TCCACCGCGTAGCGCAACGGCATCACCCGACTGACCCCGTCGAGCCAGCCGGCCATCGATGACGTCGGGGTGATCAGTCCGGACAGCAGGAACTGCGGCAGGATCACCGCCGGCATGAACTGCACCGCCTGGAATTCGGTGGCCGCGATCGCGGACGCGCCGAGCCCGAGCGCCGCGCCGAGCACCGCGTCGCCGACCGCGAACAGCAGCAGCACCGGCACCGAAGCGGGTGCCTTCAGCCCGAGGAACACCAGCGCGACGCCGCCGGCCGCGAGCGCCTGGACCAGCGCGAGCGCACCGAACGCCAAGCCGTAGCCGAGCACGAGATCGGCCTTGCCGAGCGGCGTGGTGAGCAGCCGTTCCAGCGTGCCGCCGGAGCGTTCCCGCACCATCGCCACACTGGTCACCAGGAACATGATCAGCAGCGGGAACGTGGCCAGCAGCGCGGGCGCGAGCTGCTGGAACACCACCGGCTGCGCCGCGAAGACCTCCTTGAACAGCCACAGGAGCACGCACGGCACGACCAGCACGAGCGCGATGGTGCGCCGATCGTGGCGCAGTTGGGTCAGCACCCGCTGGGCGGTGGCCATGGTCAGTGTCGGGTTCATGCCGTCGCTCCTTCTGGCTGGCCGGTGGCGCCGGTGACGATCTGCAGGAACGCGTCGTCGAGGTTGGCGGTGCCGGTGCCGGCCAGCAGTTCGGCCGGGGTGTTGTCGGCGATCAGGCGGCCGGTTCGCAGCAGCAGCAACCGATCGCAGCGGCCGGCCTCGTCCAGCACGTGGCTGGACACCACGATCGTCGTGCCGTATTCGTTCGCCTCGGTGCGGAACAGGGTCCACAGGTCGCGGCGCAGCACCGGGTCGAGGCCGACCGTCGGCTCGTCGAGCAGCAGCAGTGGTGGCCGGCCGACCAGGGCGCAGGCCAGTGACACCCGGTTGACCTGGCCGCCGGACAGCGCCCGCACCGGCCGGTCCGCCAACTCGGCGAGGTCGACGCGTGCCAGCGCGTCCACCGCGGCCGAGCGGCCAACGCCGTACAACGTCGCGTAGTAGCGGACGTTCTGCAGCGCGGTCAGGTCTGGGTAGACGGACGGACTTTGTGTGGTATAGCCGATCTTCTTGCGCAGCAACGCATCGCCGGCCGGCCGACCGAGCACGGTGACCGTGCCGGACGTGATCCGCTGGGCGCCGACCAGCACCCGCAGCAGCGTCGTCTTGCCGCTGCCGCTCGGGCCGACCAGGCCGGTCACCGAGCCGATCGGCACGGTCAGGTCGAGCCGGTCGAGGACCGCGTTGCCACGGCGGCGAACGACCAGGTCACGTATTTCCACGGCGGTCATGTCCACTCCTTATTTCAACGACGGTTGAAATATAGGGCCGATGCCCGCGCCGGTCAACCGGACGGGCAGAATGAGGCCATGGCCGGACGCGACACCCCGAATGGCACCGAAGGCACCAGTGAGCCGAGCCGTGGGGCCGGCCGGCGCGCCGGCCTCGGTGCCGTGACGCCGACCCGCGCGGACTTCCGGGCACTGGCCGCCGACCGCAGGGTGATCCCGGTGGTACGCAGGCTGCTCGCGGACGACGAGACGCCACTCGGGGTCTATCGCAAGCTGGCCGAGAATCGCCCCAACACGTTCCTGTTCGAGTCG
>DATBCR010000621.1:0-10242 GCA_036270375.1 Pseudonocardiaceae bacterium
GTGACGGTGAGGAGGGCCGATGGTCGAGATTCGGATCAAGGTCAACGACTCGGTCGAGTCCCTCGATGTGGAGCCGTTGGTCAGCCTGCTGGACCTGTTGCGCTAGCGGTTGCGCCTGACGGGTACTAAGAAGGGCTGCGACCAGGGAGCCTGTGGCGCGTGCACGGTGCTGGCCGACGGCGAGCGGATCAACTCGTGCCTCGCGCTCGCGGTGCAATACGCCGGGCGGGAGATCACCACCATCGAAGGTGTCGACCACGCGTTGCAAACGGCGTTCGTCCGGGCCGACGGGCTCCAGTGCGGCTACTGCACACCCGGCCAGATCTGTTCGGCGATCGGGATGCTCGACGAGCACAAGGACGGCATGCCGAGCGCGGTCACCGAACACCTGTCCACCACCGGCGGCGAACTGTCCGACGCGGAGATCCGGGAGCGGATGAGCGGCAACCTGTGCCGCTGCGGCGCCTACAACGGCATCGTCGCGGCGATCCGGGAGGTCGTGGAATGAAGTCGTTCTCCTACGTCAGCGCGCCGGACGTGGCAACGGCGCTGCACGCGATCGCGGACGGGGAAGGCGCGAAGTTCCTCGCGGGCGGCACGAACCTGGTCGACCTCATGCGGGAGCGGATCGAGCAGCCGGCCACCGTCGTGGACATCAGCCGGCTGCCGATGGCCGGTGTCGAGGAACTGCCCGATGGCACGCTGCGCATCGGCGCGCTCACCCGCAACAGCCGCCTCGCGGCGGACCCGCTGGTGCGGACCCGCTATCCGGTGCTGGCGCAGGCGCTCCTGCACGGGGCGTCCGCGCAGCTGCGGAACATGGCCACGGTCGGCGGGAACCTGCTGCAGCGCACTCGCTGTCTCTACTTCTACGACGAGGCCGCCGCGTGCAACAAGCGAGTGCCCGGCAGCGGTTGCGACGCGATCGGCGGGTTCTCCCGGGGCAGCGCGGTACTCGGTGTGAGCGACCACTGCGTCGCGACCCATCCGTCGGACATGGCTGTCGCGTTGGTGCTGCTGGACGCGACCGTCGAGGTGGAGAGCACGCGCGGTCGGCGGCGCATCCCGATCGCCGAGTTCCACCGCCTGCCCGGTGACACGCCGCACGTCGAGACCTCGCTGGCCGCGGACGAGCTGATCACGGCCGTCGAGCTGCCGCCGGTGCCTGTCGCGGCGAACTCGCGCTACCGCAAGGTGCGCGACCGGGCGTCCTACGGGTTCGCCCTGGTCTCGGTCGCCGCCGCGCTGGACGTCGAGGACGGCGTGGTCACCTCGGTCCGGCTCGCGCTGGGTGGCGTGGGCACGAAACCTTGGCGGGCCAGCGAAGCCGAACGTCTGCTCACCGGCCAGCCCGCGACCGAGGAGTCCTTCCTGCGGGCGGCCGACGCGGAGCTGGGTTCGGCGGCCGTCACCGCGCAGAACGCTTTCAAGGTGGAACTGGCGCGGCGCACGATCACGGCGACACTGCGGCAACTGGTCACCGAGGGGAGTGCAACATGACCGTCATCGGCACACCGGTCGACCGCGTCGACGGCGGCGCCAAGACGACCGGCGCGGCCCGCTTCTCCGCCGAGTACGCCTATCCCGGTCTCACGCATGCCGCGCTCGTGCACGCGACCATCGCGCGCGGCCGGATCACCGCGCTGCACACCGCCGAGGCGAGCGCGGTACCTGGCGTGGTGGCCGTGCTCACCCACCTGAACGCTCCGCCGTTGAACCCGCCGCCCGAGCTGAGCCCGGTCGACTTCAACTCGATGTTCACCGGCACCTTCGTCACCTGCCTTGGATCCGGCGAGGTGCACTGGGACGGGCAGCCGATCGCGGTCGTCGTCGCGGAAACCTCCACCGTCGCGCGGGAAGCCGCCGCGCTCGTCCGCGCGGAGTACGCCATCGCGGAGTCCACTGTGGACTTCGTGGCCGCCGTGCCGGACGCCCAACCGCAACCGGACAACCCGATGATGCCGAGCCAGGCGAACATGGGCGACGCGGAGGCCGCGCTCGCGGCCGCGCCGGTCTCGGTGGACCTGCGCTTCACCACGCCGCAGCACCAGCACAACGCGATCGAACCCCACGCCACGACCGCGGTGTGGGACGGCGACCGGCTGACCGTGCACGACGGGACACAGTCGATCGACTGGTTCCGCACGCATCTCGCGGTGAGCTTCGGGATCCCCAGGGCGAACGTGCGGGTGCTCGCACCGTTCGTCGGCGGTGCGTTCGGCGGCAAGGGCTCGATCTGGCCGGGCACCATCCTCGCCGCGTTGGCGGCCCGCGCGACCGGCAGGCCGGTTCGGCTGGCGCTCACCCGCGAAGGGGTGTACCGCACCGTGGGCGGTCGGACGCCGTCGATCCAACGCGTCGCGCTCGGCGCGACCAGGGACGGCAAGCTGACCGCGTTGGTGCACACCAGCATCAGTCGCACCGGCCGGGTCGGCGGTCTCCCCGAACAGATCACCGAACAGACAAGGCACATGTACGCCGCCGAGAACATTCTCCTCGGGCAGTACCTGGTGCAGCTGGACCTGTTGTCGAACGCCTTCATGCGGGCGCCGGGCGAGGCGATCGGCACGTTCGCGCTGGAGTCCGCGATCGACCAACTGGCCCACGAGCTGGACATGGACCCCATCGACCTGCGGATGCGCAACGAACCGGACGCGAACCCGTTGGACGGCAGGCCGTTCGCCCACCGGATGCAGCGCGATGTGTACGCGCGGGGCGCGGCGCGGTTCGGCTGGCACGAGCGGACGCCTCGGCCGGGCTCGATGCGGGACGGACGGTGGCTGGTCGGCATGGGGGTGGCGTCCGCCTACCACCCGTCGTGGCAGTTCCCCGCGAACGTGACCGTGCGGCTCTCGGCCGACGGGACCGCACTGGTGCGCTGTGGTTTCCAGGAGATGGGCATGGGCGCCGCGACCGCGCAGGCCCAGATCGCGGCCGACGCGCTCGGCGTGCCGATCGACGCCGTCCGCGTGGAGTACGGCGATTCTGCGCTGCCGACGGCGCCGGGAGCCAACGTGTCGATCCAGACCGCGAGCATCGCCGGCGCCGTGCTTGAGGCGGTCGAGGACCTGAAGCAGTCGCTGCGGGCCATGGTGGAGCGAACCGGTGGTGACAGCATCGCCGACATCATCGGCAGGGCCGGCGTGCCCTACATCGAAGCGGCCGTCGGATCGGACACCGAGGCCGGCCGCGCCGCCTGGTACGAGCGGTTCGGGGCGCTGATGATGCGCGACATGCAGCGGGTGCGTGCCGCGACGGGCGCACATTTCTGCGAGGTGCGGGTCGACCGGGAGACCGGCGAGGTCCGGGTGTCGCGGTGGGTCGGCGTCTTCGACGTCGGCACTGTCGTCAACCCGAAGACGGCGACCAGTCAGGTGCGCGGCGGGATCGTGATGGGCATCGGCATGGCCCTGTCCGAGCAGACACTCGTCGACCCGCGCACCGGGCGGATCATGAACCCCAGCCTTGCCGAGTACCACGTCCCCGTGCACGCCGACATCCCGCCGATAGATGTGTCCTTTTTGGACGAACCGGACCCGACCATGCCGCTCGGGATCCGCGGCGCGGGCGAGGTGGGCATCACGGGCGTGGCCGCCGCGGTGGCGAACGCGGTCCACAACGCAACCGGCAAGCGCGTCCGCGATCTGCCGATCACCCTGGACAAACTGCTGTGACCGGCGGGAGCGGACAGACTATGAACGGCTCGCCCGATCCCGCTATCGTCGCGCTGCTCGCCGACCTGTCGCTCACCTGGGGGGAGCCGGCCGCGGATCTGGCCTCGCCGTATCCGCGACTGCATCGCCTGCAGACCGAACTCGGCGACGAGGGGCCGCTGCTGACCGACCATGCCCGATTGCGCACGTTGCTGGAACTGTGCGCGATGGTCGATCCGAGCCTGTTCTTCGCGATGTTCCTGCACCACTGCATGGCCATCGGCGCCGCTCTGGATCAGGGCGCGGCCGATGAGGACGTGGCCGCGCTCGCATCGGGCCGGTGCATCGGCGCCGCGTTGCTGGCCGAGTCCGGTCATGGCAACAGCAACTCCCGCACGCATACCGAGGCGGTCTACGACCCGGCCACCCGCGAGTTCCTGCTGTCCACTCCGGGCACCGCTGCGAAATACCCAGCCACCGTCGGTGCGGCCGGCATCGCGCGGCTCGTCGTGGTCAGCGCTCGGCTCCTTGTCGGCGGGACGGACCGGGGAACCGCGCTGTTTCTCGTTGCCCTGTGCGACGAGAACGGCCCCTGTCCGGGTGTCACGATCGAGCCACGGCCACCGACCGCACTGCTTCCCATGGATTACGCGACGGTCCGGTTCGACCGCGTCCGGGTGCCGTATCGGCGCTGGCTCGCCGACGGCGCGTCCATCGCCGAAGACGGATCCTGCCATGATCCGCTCGACGGACCCGATGCCCGGAGCCGGCGCAGCATGAGCATGGGCCGGTTCGGTTGGGGCGCGATCACGGCGGGACTGGCCGCAGCGGCCCGCGCGAGCGTCGCGCTCGCCATGACCCGCGCCCGCCACCGCCGTACTCTCGACCGGCTGGCCGGCGAACGTACCGCCATCGACCACCTCAACCAGCAACGCCTGCTGTTCAGCGCCCTGGCCGCCGCGCTGGCCGCGACCGTGGTCGCCCGGCGGGACACCGGCCGATGCTGGCACCTCGGACCGTCCACTTCGGAGCACCGCGAGCTGGGGCTGAACAAGGCAACGGTCAGCGTGCTCGCCGACACCGCGGTGAGCCGCGCCCGGTCGGCGAGCGGCACGGCCGGCTTCTTCTCGGAGCACCGGCTGATCGGCTACCAGGCACTGGCGATGGCCTTCCAGTCCGCGGGCGGCGACAACCGGCTGATCCTGCTGGACGCCGCCTGGACGATGGCCGCCGGCCAGGACTACGCCCCGCCGGCGGACGAGCCCGCGCCGGACGACTGGATCAGGATCTTCCGCGCACGGGAACGGTTGTTGCACGCCGAACTCACCGCAGGGCTGCGCACGGACGGCGCCGTTCCCTTCGCCACCTGGAACGACCGGACCGAGCTGGCACAGCGATTCGCCGAGGCCCGTTCGGCACGCGTCACCGCCGAGACCCTGTACGACGAGTGGCACGCCCCGGTGGCGTCCCGGCCGCTGCTGGCCGACCTGTACGAGCTGCACTGCGTCGAGCAGGCCGGCGCGCACGCCGGCTGGTACCTCGCCAACGGACTGCTCACCGCAGAGCAGGTGATCGGGCTACCGGAGCGAACCAACGAGATCTGCCGGCAGCTCGTCCAGCACACCGACGCCCTGACCCAGCTGCTTGAGATCCCGGACGGGCTCCTCGCGGCCTGAGGAGACGCCGCCGCGTCACAGGGAAGGGCCGCTCAGCGGGCAACCGCTTCGACGATGGAGACGGCGAAGCCGGTGTCGATGACCCGGGTCAGTTCAAGATCGGCTTTCGCCAGCAGATTCCGGAACTCTTCCTCGGTCCGCTCCTGCCCAGGAAGGATGGACATGACCATGATGTCGAACAGTTTGCCCATGTGCGGCGCATTTCGTGGCGGAATCACCGTGTCCAGCACCAGGATTCGCCCACCAGGGGTCATGGCCTCACGACAGTTTCGCAGAATGCGTTGACACTGCTCGTCGTTCCAGTCATGAATGATGTGCTTGAGCAGATACACATCGCCCGGCGGGCACGATTCGAAGAAGTCGCCGGTGACCAGTTGCCAGCGGTCGTCGTCCCCCAGTTCGCTCAGCTGATGATCGGCCACGACGTGCTCGCCGAGGTCGAATAGGACGCCATGCAGGCTGGGGTTCAGCCGCAGGGCTTCGAGCAGCAATCCACCGTACCCACCGCCGACGTCGACGACCGTCGCCCCGGGCGGGAACGCGTAGTTGCGTATGATGGACGCGTTCTCGGAATTGGATTTCGACTGCATTCCCGCATAGAATGTCTCGGGGGATTCCACGTCTCTGAAGTACTCGAAGAACGACGTGCCGAACACCTTGTCGAAGGAAGGCTCTCCGTTGTGCAGGCTCTCGGCCAGCTCGCCGTGCGAGGCCCAGAACGTCTTGTCCGTGAACGTCAGGACCGCGGCGCGGAGTGAGCCCGGCACGCCCGTGCGCAACAGATCGGCCTCGGCGGTCAGCTCGAACCGTCCGTGGTCGTCCTCCCGGAACACGCCCCGCATGGCGAGCACCCGGAGTACCCGATTCAGGTTGTGCACGTCGGTTCCGGTGGCTTCGGCCAACTCGACCGTCGTTTTCGGGCCGTCGGCCAAGTGGTCGGCGACCCCTACGACGGTCGCGGCGCGGAGTGCGGCGGAATAGACGTAGCCCAAAGTCTCCTCGAACAGATGAATCCCGGCCAGCTCCTTGTCGGACAATCTTACCGGACCGTTGCTGTCCACGAGATCACCTTCCGCTCGTCGTCCGTTGCTCCCCACCCGACCATGTCAGCGCGAGGTGCCCGGTACATCTCCTGACGTGCCCTGGCGGTACCGAGAACCGCACGCGCCGAGAAAACCGCTCGTATTCTTCTCGATACCCTCACCGTTGTCGAAGATCCGCATGACGCCGCTGCCGAACGTAACGAACGGTGGCTCCTTTGCACGTGCTTGATGGACTCAAGGGGATCAGGCTGTGAAGGTTCGGGTCGGTGTGATGTGCCATCCGGGTGTCGGGGGCAGCGCGCGTGTCGCGGTCGAGTTGGCCGCGCAACTCGGGCGACGGGGGCACGATGTGCTGCTGTTCTCCCGATCAAGACCGTTCGGGATGGCCGAGAATCCGCCGGGTGTGACCTTCTGCGCGTTGGACGGCGGTACGGCCGCCAGGGGGCTCGGCGATCTCGATCTGAACTGGTCGGCCGGGGAGATCCGGCGCGCGGCGGCCGGGCTGGCACACACCGCGATGGAACGGTCGATCGACGTCGTGCACTTCCACTACGCCAGCCCGTTCGCCCTTGTCGCCCAAGATGTACGGCGACAGCTCGGCACCTCGGCGCCCGTGGTCATCGGCACCCTGCACGGCACCGACGTCACCATCCGACGTGACGTCGCCGACCTGCACGCGCTTCGGCGGGCCCTGTCACGGTTCGACGCGACGACGGCCGTCTCCGACAGTCACGCCGTGCTGGCCGCGGCGACCTTGGGACTGCCGACGATGCCGGTGACGATTCCGAACTTCATCGACCTCAGCAGGTTCTATCCGCTGCCGGCCCGGACACCGGGACGGCCGAGGGTCGCGCACGTGTCGAACTTCCGCGCGGTCAAGGACCCACAGCGGATGTCCCGCGTCTTCCTGCAGGTGCGGCGCGCGGTGGATGCCGAGCTGTGGTTGGTCGGGGACGGGGCGATGATGCCGTCCGTGCGCACGATCCTTGCCGACTGTTCGGACGCGGGTCATGTGCGATTCCTCGGGCTGCGACGCGATGTGCGACCGATCCTCGCCGATACGGATCTGCTGTTGCTCACCAGCCGGGAGGAGAGCTTCTCCATGGCCACCCTGGAGGCCGCCGCCTGCGCCGTGCCCACCGTGGCCCCGGACGTCGGCGGTCTGCCCGAGGTCGTCGGTGACGGCGGCGTGCTGTACGACCGCGACGACGACACCGCGGCCCTCGACGCCGTGCTGGGACTGCTGCGGGACCCGATCCGTCGCGGGATCATGGCACAGGCCGCGCTCGCACAGGCGAAGCGGTTCAGCGCCGATGTGATCGTCCCCCGTTATGAGGCCCTGTACCAATTAGTCCTCGCCCGGCAGAACATCCGGACGCGTGACGGGCAGCGCGACACCGATGCCTCATGCGTTCGGTAGTGCACCTGCTGAGCGACGACTCCGGTCGGGATTTCCTCGCCGACCGGGGAATCTTCGCCGACACCACGGAATTCCGCCGGCGGCTGCGGGTTCCCGGCGATCCCGCCCTCGCCGGCGCGCTCGGCCTCGACCGCCCGTATCCGGTGTACGTCTGCCAGCAGACCCAGATCGACTACCCGAAATCGGTGGCCAGCAAGTTCCGCGCCACCGTCGGACTGGCCAAACATCCGGAGGTGGCACCGATCTCGCTGTGGATGGACACCGATCACGCGAAAACGGCCGCCAGCACCATCGCGTTCACCAGCCGCGACGAGCAGTTCCGCACCCGCGTGGTGCCCAATCGCGTCCGCGATGTCGAGACTCGATTCCTCACCGTCGACAAGGCCCGCGTCGACGCCGCGCTGACCGAAGTCGGTGACTGGCTCGATCCGAGGGTGCCCGAACCAACCCGGGCCACGATGCGAAACCGGTTGGCACGACTCAAGGACAGCGTGGCAGCGCCCTCGGTACGCACCCTTGCCGAGGTGAACCTGGCGCTGTCGTCGGTCGTGCTCGACGAGCACCTCGGCTTCGCGCCGCCCTCGACGCTGGTGTCCGATGTGGTCGGTGCCGGCATGCTCGACACGACGCTGGATGCCGTGCTCAACCACATCGACGACTTCGTCGCCGCGTTCAACGGCCGGATCGCCGAACTGGTCGCCGCCGACATCGATCCACGCGTACACACCCTGCCGGCGGACTATCTGCCGTTGTACTTCTCCTGCCCGACGGACGGACTGCGCAGAAGGCTTGCCCACCAACGCGAAGGAGCCGATCACCTGGCCGTGGCCACCTGCCACTGCGGCACCACCTACCGATTCCACCTCGGCGCCGGCCGGCTCTCGGCCGCCGAACTCATGGCCACCGGCAGATGGAGTGTCGACGTGTGCCTGCCCCTGTTCGTCGACGGACTGGTCAGCGGAGCGGTCGTCGGCCGCAGTTCCGCCCTCTACGGCCTTGTCCTGAACGAGGTCGCGACGAAAGTCCTCGGGATCGACCCGGTCCCCTTGCTCGTGCCCACCGACCTGCCCGAAACGGTCGCGCTGCCGGACCGCCCCGACAGCGTCCTCCACGATTACCTGACCGCGTCATGATCCCGGTTGACGTGCTCGCCTTCGCCGCGCACCCGGACGACGCGGAACTGGGCTGCGGCGCGACACTGGCGCTGGCCGCGGAATCGGGCCTGCGGGTCGCGGTGGCCGATCTGACCGCGGGCGAAATGGCCACCAACGGAACGCCCGGCCAACGGTTTCGGGAACGAGACGAGGCTTCGGCGGCCCTCGGCCTGTGCGACCGGGTCTGTCTCGGGCTGCCGGACGGCGACATCGGCACGAGCGCGCGGGACCGGATCGTGGTCCTCGACGCGATCCGCGAATTCCGGCCACAAGTGGTGATCGCACCTCAGACCGCGCCTGACCGCCATCCGGACCACAGTGCCGCCGGACGCCTTGTGCACGACGCCTGTTTTCTGGCCGGCGTCGCCAAACTGGGCACGCGAGGACCGGCGCACCGGCCGAGGGCCGTCTACCACTACAGCGTCCACACCTCGTTCACGCCGACGTTCGTGCTGGACGTGACCTCGGCATGGCAACGCAAGCTGCGAGCGATCCGCGCCTACGGCAGCCAGTTCGGGCCCGAAGCGCCGGCCGGCAGCACCGCGCTGGCCGGCCCCGGATTCCTGGACGTCCTCGAAGCCAAGGGTCGTTACTTCGGCGCGATGATCGGCGCTGCCTGGGGTGAACCGTTCGCATGCCCCGGACCGCTGGCTATGACCGTCCTCCCCGGACTCGCGGGTGACCGGCCCGCCGGGTTTCCCTATGTCCTCCACTGAGAATCACGCCGTTTCGATAGGAGCAGACGATGCTGGACACCTCCGAGCGCACGCTCACCGACTTCGGGCTCGGCCTGGCCTGGGATGCCCGGCGGTCACCGGAGCCGCGCACCGAAGTCGATCTGCGGTCGCTGCTGGACACCTACGGCCTGCTGCTGGTCAGGGGCGCCGACCTGGACGACGTCGCGCTCGTCGAGACAGCGCGGACCTTCGGGCCGCCGAACATCGCCGAACCGATCCCCTTCCAGTCGCCGGACACCCCGTTCGTCCGGGTGCAGTCGAACGTGCCCGGAATCGGGGACCAGTCCGCTGGCGGCTACTGGCACACCGACGGTGTCTGGAGTGATCCGCCGACGGCGGTCACCGTGTTGTTCTGCCAGGAAGCACCGCGGACCGGAGGCGAGACGCTGTTCGTCGACATGCGCGCGGTCCACAACGCGTTGCCGGCGACGGTTCAGGACACTATCGCCGGGCTGCGCTGCCTGTATCCCTGCCGCGAGGTGTACGCGGCGGACCTCGCGAAGGCGGGCCTGAGCGACCCGGACCGGCTGGCCGAACTCAAGGACCTCCAACACCCCCT
>DATBCR010000622.1:0-11911 GCA_036270375.1 Pseudonocardiaceae bacterium
GTCGTGCTCGAGGATCTCGGTCGCGCGCCGACGCTGGCGGACAAGCTGCTCGCGAACGACGCGCGGGCCGCGGAGCGGGCACTGCTGTCGTGGTCCCGCTCGCTCGGCCGCCTGCACACGAGTACCGCAGGCCGGGAGGCCGATTTCGACGCGCTGTCCCGCCGGCTCGGCGTGTCACGGGTGACCGATCCGCTGTCCTCGGCCGGGCACCAGGCGTTCGAGGAACTGCCGGAACTGCTCGCCGACGCGCTCGGTGTCGTCACGTCCGGTGCGGCGCACCGGCGGGCGCTGGCGTCGTCGTGGCTGCTGGACTCGCGCAGCCACCGGGCGTTCAGCCCGTCCGACGCGTGCCCGGACAACAACGTGATCACCAGCCGTGGCGTGCGGTTCCTGGACTTCGAGGGCGGCTGCTGGCGAAACGTGCTGCTGGACGCCGGCTACCTGCGGGTGCCGTTCCCGTCCTGCTGGTGCAGCTTCACCCTGCCGGCCGGGATGACCGAGGCGATGGTGGCGGCGTGGCGGGCCGAGATCCGGGACGTCTGGCCGGACCTTGACGACGACGCGGTACTGATGCCGGCGCTGCTGGACGCGCAACTGCTGTGGGTGTGGGTGTCCACGCTGTGGTTCCTGCCTCGGCCGGGCGAGGCCGACGACCTGGTGGACGTGGACGCCCGCTCGCCCCGGCGGAGCGTGGCCCTGCGGTCCCGGTGGCTGCAGTTGGCCAAGGAGGCCGCGCGGGCCGGTGAGCAGGACGTGGTGGCGCACGCGCACACCGTCGTGGCCGGGCTGGAGCGGCGATTCGCGATCACCGATCTGCTGCCGGCGTATCCCGCGTTTCGCTAGATACGTACCGTGATTCGCCTGTGATCGGCGGTAGTCGGCTATCGATTGTGTGGTATGTCGTTCCGTGAGCCGAATTTCCCACATAGGTGTGAACTTGCCGACTACTCGTCGTGATCGGGCTTCGGATATCGGGCGCCTCAGTTGGTGGCGAACAAGGCCCTGAACGCGGTCATTTCGAGTCTGGCACGGACCGAATGTCACTCCAACGGGGAGTCCGCCGGAACTTGAGGCAGGGCAGGGCGTGCCGGGTTCGATCATCTGGCATGGCGACAAAACCGCTGATCAGATCCGATTCACATGGGATCGTGACGACCCAACGGTGATCGATGCGGGACGACCGAGCCAAATGAACCACGATGGCCATGTGCCGAAAACACCCCAACGGGTGATGACTTCTCGCGCATTCGGCGGTTGCCCGGCCGGTGCGGACCCGCTGTCAGCAACACGGGTGTGGGCCACCCCTGGATCATATGTCGGTTTTGCCGATATCGCGCGATTGACTGTCGTGAACGTGCAGGTAAACGGCCTGATGAGTGATCCTGCTGGCCTCGTCAGGTGTGTTGTAGTGTCTGGATTTCGAAATCCAAGTGGTCTGGAAATAGAACCTGGGAAAACGATTTGCCACGCTCGACGATATCGGCAGCGAGGTGAACAGCAGTGCCTTTCGCGCATTGTCACGTCCGGACACGACAGCGGCCCGGCGGAACTCATCTCTCGACTTGTCCCGGCCCGAATGGTGTTGTCGCGCCCCGCTTACGTGACACGGGGACGACGGCGAACACGGGCAGCAGCAGCGAGGAGGTTGCGTGAGTTCCCCCACTCAGCGAATGCCCGACAATGCGGCGTCGCCGCTGTCCGGCCGACGCCGATCGGATCGGTTCCGGTCGGTCCGGGCCGGTATCGGCCGCTGGCACGACCTGCGGCTGCCGGTCAAGCTCTCGGTGGTCATGGCGGTGCCGATGGTCGTGCTCGTCACCCTCGGCGTGGTGCTGATCAGCGACCAGCTCGGCAATGCCGATGCCTACTCGCGGGCCAGCCGGATCACCGAGCTGAGCGCGTCGGTCCGTAGCTCGATCACCGCGCTGCAGAACGAACGCGAACAGGTGACCATCCAGGGCACCAGGGCTGCCATCCACGCCGCCGGCGCGACCGTCGACACGGCGCTCGCCGCGACCCGAGGGGCGATCGCCGGGGACACCGGCAGCGGCGATCTCGACCCGGTGGCCGTCGCGGCGTGGTCGGCGGCCGACCGGCAGCTCGGCGAACTGGGCTTCCTGCGTGCCGAGACCGCCGCGCCGAGCCCGGACCGGTCCGCGACCGTCGGCGGTTATTCACAGTTGGTCGACTCGCTGTTCGCGTTCGACCGGGTGCTCACCACCGGTCTCGCCGACGCGCAGCTGAGCCGCCAGGCGCTCGCGTTGTACGACCTGTTCGCGGCCCGCGAGGAGATCCGCTACCAGCAGTCGGTGGTGCTGGCCGGGATCGCGCGGCACACCATGTCCGTCGACGACGTCACGTCGCTGCACGGCTCGGCAGCGCGACTGGACAGCCGGATCAGCGACTTCCGCGCGGTCGCCAGCCAGGACGTGGTCGCCGACTACGCGCACGTGGTCGGCGGCACCGTGCTGGCGCGCCAGAGCGCCCTGCTCGGCACGGCGATCGACCAGTCCGGCGGGATGACCGGGCAGGTGATGGCCGGCAGCATGATCGACATTCCGGCGACCACCTGGAACGCCGCCAATCTCGCGGTCACGGCCGGTCTGTCGGCCGTGACCGACCGGCTGGCGTCCGCGTTGTCCGACGGTGCCGATGCGTTGCGCACCCAGGCCAGTGACGCGGCCGGCACCGCGATCGCGGTGCTGATCGTCGCGCTCGCCGCGACCATCGCGCTCGTGGTGCTCGTGGCGCGGCAGTTGGTCCGCTCGATCGGCCTGCTGCGGCGCACCGCACGGGATGTCGCGTCCCGGCAGTTGCCGGCGGCCGTCGAACGGATCATGGCCGGCGAGACGGTGGACGTCAGCGTGGCCCCGGTCGGCGTGCACACGTCCGACGAGGTCGGGCAGCTCGCGCGGGCGTTCGACGCGGTGCACGGCGAGGCGCTGCGGCTGGCGGTGGAACAGGCCAGCCTGCGCGCCAACTACAGCGAGCTGTTCGTGAACTTGTCCCGGCGCAGCCAAAGCCTTGTGCAGCGCCAGTTGCGGCTGATCGAGCAGCTCGAGCGCGACGAGGAGGACCCCGACCAGCTGTCCGCGCTGTTCAAGCTGGACCACCTGGCCACCCGGATGCGTCGCAACAACGAGAACCTGATGGTGCTCTCCGGCAGCGACCTGGCCCGCGGCCCCGGCCAGGCGGTCGCGCTCGCCGACCTGCTGCGGGCCGGGGTGTCGGAGATCGAGCAGTACCAACGGGTTGTCGTGCAGCCGCCGCCGGACGCGCACGTGGTCGGCTACGCGGCCGGCGACCTGGTGCGGCTGCTGGCCGAGCTGCTGGACAACGCGACCGCGTTCTCGGCGCCGGAAACCCCGGTCACGGTCGCGTCGCACCGGACCCGCCGGCGGGCCATCGTGATCGACATCGTGGACCACGGCATCGGCATGAGCGACGAGGACCTGGTGCGCGCCAACGAACAGCTCAGCCGGCCGGCCGGCGTCGAGGGGCGGGTGTCGCGCCGGATGGGCCTGTTCGTGATCAGCAGGCTCGCCAACCAGCACGGCATCCGGGTGCGATTGCACGGCGGCCAGGACATTCCGGGCCTGCGGGTCACCATCACGGTGCCGGTGGAACTGGTGATCGGCGACATCGAGCCGCCCCCGCCGGCGCCACCGCCCCCGTCTTCGCCGAACGGGCAGCTGCCCAAGCGGGTCGCGGGGTCGAACGCCTTGGCCGCCAACGGTTCCTGCGTCACAATGGCCGGTGGCGCGCCCACTGAGACGATGGCGCCGGCCGATCTGGTCGCCGAAGCCGTCACGGTCACGATTCCGGCGGCGACGTCATCCGGTGTCGGCCTTTTCGCGCCGATCCCGGCCGACGACGAAGAACCGGCGACGGGCGGCGGGGAAGCCGCCCAGCCGGACGGCACGCCGATCTACGACACGATGGTGTCCGCCTGGTTCGACGACACCACAACCGACGAGCGCCCGACCGAGACCGCGGACAGCTGGCGGTTCGCGGCCGACCAGGGCTGGCAGGCGGTCGACGCGGTCGCCTGCGCCGAGCAGGTCGCGGTGACAACGGCCGGATTGCCGCGCCGCCAACCGAAAGCCCGGCTGCTACCGGGCAGCGTGTCCGACGCGCCGACCGACCCGCCGACCCGTATGCCGGCGGAACACGTACGCGATCGGCTGACCGGTTACCAACAAGGTATCCAGCGCGGGCGCCACAACGCCGAACCGGCCGAATCAACCGAATCTGATACATTCGGCGCACTCACCGAGCCGGCATCCGTTGCGCCACCGGCATTCGGCGGACTCCCGACGCGAACGCCCGCCGAGCCGACCAGTCGCCAGCCGCTTGCGGAGTCGGTATCGGTGTCGGAGCCGCATGCGGCAGTACCCGAACAGCCACAGTTCGGCGCGCTCCCCAAACGAGTGCCGGCATCGGTTGAGCCGGCAGGTCTCCAGCCGCCGGCCGAACCGCCGATGGCCGCCGAACCGGTCATCGAAACCCCGGTCGCCGTCACCGAAACCGTCGACGCCAGCACGTGGGCGTCCTCGGCCGACGACGGCTGGCGCGCGGTCGACGCCGTCACGGGCGCGCCACAGATCGAATTCACGGCTGCCGGATTGCCCAAGCGGCAACCGAACGCGCAACTGCTGCCCGGCAGCGTCGCGCCGAAAGCCAACGGCTCGCCTGTCCACCCGGCCCCCGACGCCGGCGCGATGCGTGATCGGCTGAGCAGTTTCCAGCGAGGCGTCCGGCAGGGCCGCGACTTCACCGCGCCCGTCGCCGCGACACCCGTCGAGCACGGATTCCATTGGTAGAACTGGGAGAACGAATGACGTCGAGTCAGTCGCCACACGGCCGGTTCGGGTGGTTGGTCACCGACTTCACCGAGCGGGTCCCTGGTGTCGCGCACGCGATCGTGGTGTCCGCGGACGGACTGCTGCTCGCCGCGTCGGTGCGCCTGCCCGGCGACCGCGCGGACCAGCTGGCCGCGGTCGCCTCGGGTCTGTCCAGCCTCACGAGCGGCGCCGCCCGGTGCTTCGAGGCGGGCGCGGTGCGGGAGACCGTGGTGGAAATGGAACGTGGCGTCATGCTGCTGATGGCCATCAGCGACGGTTCGTCGCTGGCCGTCCTCGCGGCGCCGAACTGCGACATCGGACAGGTCGCGTACGAGATGGCACTGCTCGTCGAACGTGTCGGGCAGATGCTCACCCCGGAGCTGCGGGCCGAACTACAGGGCACGATTCGGTTGCTCTCGAAGCAACCGGTGTGAGGTCGAGAGATGACCACAGGCTATGACGCGGACGAGGTTCGCACCGGCACCGAAACGACCGGCGGGCTGGGCGCACAGGCACCCCCGGACGGTCCGGTGCGCACCGACATACTCGGCGATGCCGGGTCCGGCGACCTACCGGGATGGGACGAGGGGGAACCGTCCGGCAATGGCGCGCACGCCCGCAAAGACGATCGCCCGGCCGGTTTCACCGAACCCGTCCGCCGTGATTATCACCCCGAATTCGTCACCGAGTATGTCGGTGATCCGATCGACGGGTGCCTGGATACCGGGTCCGGCAATCCCGATTATTCCGTACCCGGCACGGATCATGGGTTCGGTTGGCTGGGTGGTCCGGTTGGACCGGCCGGTTTGGACGATCCGCCGGCCGGAGTCCGCAACCCGAGTGACGACTTCGGCGACGAGGCCGCGATGGTCCGCCCCTACGCGTGGACACGCGGCCGGACCAGGGCCAACTACGACCTGAAACTCGAGACGCTGATCTCCACAACGGAACTGGGGCAGGACGAGACCCGGCTCGTGCAGTTCGAGCACCGGTCGGTCGGCGCGCTGTGCCGCTACCCGCTGTCGGTCGCCGAGGTCGCGGCCAAGCTGTCCGTGCCGCTCGGGGTGGCACGGGTTGTGCTGAGCGACATGGCCGAACTCGGCCTGATCAGCATTCACCGGACCTTCGCCGACGACGACATCGCGGCGCACCTCGTGCTGATGGAAAGGGTGTTGAGTGGACTCCGTCGACTTTGAGAGGTCGAGCCGGACGCCGCTGCTGCGCACGGCGACCTCGGCGAAGATCGTGGTGGCAGGCGGATTCGGGGTCGGCAAGACCACGTTCGTCGGTTCTGTCTCGGAAATCATGCCGTTGACGACCGAGGCCGTGATGACCGACGCCAGTGCCGGTATCGACGACCTGCGGGCAACCCCGAACAAGGTCACCACGACGGTTGCGATGGACTTCGGCCGGGTGACTCTGGACTCCGAGCTGATCCTGTACCTGTTCGGCACGCCGGGGCAGCACCGGTTCTGGTTCATGTGGGACGACCTGGTGCGCGGCGCGATCGGCGCCGTCGTGCTCGCCGACACCCGGCGATTGGCGGATTCCTTCGGTCCCATCGACTACTTCGAGGAACGACGGCTGCCCTACATCATCGGCATGAACTGCTTCGAAGGCGTGCCACAGTATCCGGTCGAGGATGTGCGGGAAGCCATGGCGATACCGGCGGACGTGCCGATCGTGAAGTGTGACGCGCGGAAGCGGGAATCCACCAAACAGGCCCTCATCACGATGGTGCAGCACGCGATGCAGCGGTGGCATGCCAGGGACACCGTCAGCGCATATTGACGCCAAATCGAGATGTCCGGTAAGAATTTGCACCATGCGGCCGATTGACCGTTGGCTGGAATGCCTCTACAACAAAGAGACATTCGGGCTGGAGGTGGCTTTGTGGTGCACTCGGTCGACTTCGACGATCGGATAACGCCGCTGTCCCGTCGGTTGGTTCCGGATCGGCTGTGGGCACTCGTCCAACCGCTGATCCCGGTACCGAAGGTCCGGCCGCAGGGCGGCGGCCGGTCCAGGGTCGGCGACCGTGCCGTGTTCGTCGCGGTCGTATACGTGCTCACCAGCGGCTGCGCTTGGCGTCGGCTGCCGGTGTCGTTCGGCATCGCCGTGCCCACCGCGTATCGCAGGTTCGTCGAATGGAACGGCGTCGACCTGTGGCAGCGGCTGCACGACTCGGTGCTCGCCGACGGCGAATCGGGCGCGGCCGACCCATCGGCGGACGGCGACGAGCCGTTGCTGGACTGGGCGCGGGCCATCCGGGACGCGGCCAAGGCGCGGGCGGCGTTCGCGTCCTGACAGCTTGCCGGCGTGACCCTGACATGTTCTTGCCACGGTGGCTCGGCGGTCCGGGCGACATTTCGGGCGATGTGAGCTGACCGGGAGCGGTGCCATCCGACGCGCCGAGTTAGGTTGGATTCATGCCGTTGGTTGATCGCACCCTGCTCGGACCAGGTCCGTCGAACCCGTACCCGGAGGCCACCGCCGCACTTGCGAGTCCCATGCTCGGCCACCTCGACCCGGAGTTCCTGCGCATTCTCGACGAGACGTGCGACCGCCTGCGGGTGGTGTGGGGGACCGGAAACCGGCGCACCCTGCCGCTGTCCGGCACCGGCTCGATCGGCATGGAGGCGGCGTTCGCGAACACCGTCCGGCCGGGCACTGTAGTCGTGGTCGCGGTGAACGGGCTGTTCGGCGAGCGGATGTGCGACGTGGCCGGCCGTTACGGCGCCCAGGTGATCCGGGTGGACCACGAGTGGGGCCAGCCCGTTGACATCGAGTCGGTGCTGGCGGCCCATCCCGCGCCGGCCATCGTCGCCGCGGTGCACGCCGAGACGTCGACCGGTGTGGTCAGCGACATCGCGGGGCTGGCCGCCGCCGTGCACGGCCGGGACGACAACGCGTTGGTGCTGGCCGACTGTGTCACGTCGCTGGCCGGCATCGAGGTCGCGATCGACGAGTGGGGCGTTGACCTGGCGTATTCGGGTACGCAGAAGTGCATCGGTGTCGCGCCCGGCCTGTCGCCGTTCACGATCTCCGACCGGGCGTGGGAGCGGCGGGTGGTCAAACCACCGACGTGGTACCTGGATCTCGGCATGATCGGCGACTACGTGTCCGCGGACCACGCGGGTGGCCGGACGTATCACCACACGGCGCCGGTCGCGATGATCGCGTCGCTGCACGCCGCACTCGGCCGGATCCTCGGCGAGGGGCTGCCGGCGGTGTTCGCCCGGCATCGGGCGGCGGGGGAGCGGTTGCTGACCGGTCTGCACGAGTTGGGCCTGCGGCCGTTCGCCGCCGACGGCCACCGGCTGCCCGAGTTGACCACGGTGTGGGTGCCGGACGGGGTGGACTCGGCCGCCGCCCGGCACCGGCTGCTGACCGAGTACGGCATCGAGATCGGCGGTGGCGCCGGCAAGTACGCGAGCACGGTGTGGCGGATCGGGCTGATGGGCCACAACGCGCGGCTGGACCGTGCGGAACTGGTGCTCGCGGCGCTGCGGCGGGTGCTGGGCGGGTAACCGTCGTGGTGGGCGCATAGCATCGGTAGCCGTGCAGGATGGTTTGTTCGGCGAGGACACCGGCTTGTTCGCGCCGACCGCCGGTTCGGGCCCAGCGACCGTCGACCCGAACGCGCCACTCGCCGTCCGGATGCGGCCGCGGTCGCTGGACGAGGTGCTGGGTCAGGATCACCTGCTCGGGCCTGGTGCGCCGCTTCGTCGGCTGGTCGAGGGCGCGGCGCCGGCGTCGGTGCTGCTGTATGGGCCGCCGGGGACCGGAAAGACCACGCTCGCGACACTGGTGTCGCTGGCCACCGGGCGGCGGTTCGTCGCGATGTCGGCGTTGTCGGCCGGGGTCAAGGAGGTTCGGGCCGTCATCGACCAGGCGCGGCTGCGGTTGCGGTCCGGCGGTGAGGCCACGGTGCTGTTCATCGACGAGGTGCACCGGTTCTCGAAGACCCAGCAGGACGCGTTGCTCGGCGCGGTGGAGGTCCGGACCGTGTTGCTGGTCGCGGCGACCACCGAGAATCCGTCGTTCTCCGTTGTGTCGCCACTGTTGTCCCGCTCGCTTGTGCTGCAACTGCGGCCGTTGACCGACCACGACGTCCGGCGGTTGGTACGCCGTGCGGTGGTCGATTCCCGTGGCCTGGCCGGCAAGTTCACGCTGGCGTCCGACGCAGAGGACCACCTGGTCCGGTTGGCCGGTGGCGATGCCCGTCGTGCTCTCACGGCGTTGGAGGCAGCGGCCGAGGCGGCAAGTTCGACCGGTTTCGATGAGATCGCGCTGGCCACCGTGGAAGCCGCGGTGGACAAGGCATCCGTCCGCTACGACCGGGACGGGGATCAGCACTATGACGTGATCAGCGCGTTCATCAAGTCTATCCGCGGGTCGGACGTGGACGCCGCATTGCATTACCTGGCAAGGATGATCGAGGCCGGCGAGGATCCCCGGTTCATCGCGCGCCGCCTCGTGGTGCACGCCAGCGAGGACGTCGGCATGGCTGATCCGACGGCCCTCCAGACCGCGACGGCCGCCGCGGCCGCCGTGCAGCTCATCGGTATGCCCGAGGGCCGGCTGGCGTTGGCGCAGGCGACCGTGCACCTGGCCACCGCGCCCAAGTCCAACGCGGTGATCATGGGCATCGACGCCGCACTGGCGGACGTGCGCGGCGGAGCCGCCGGCACGGTGCCACCACACCTGCGGGACGGCCACTACCCGGGCGCGGCCCGACTCGGCAACGCCCAGGGCTATCGCTACCCGCACGACGTCCCCGAGGGCGTGCTGGCCCAGCAGTACCCCCCGAACGAACTCATCGGCCGCGACTACTACCAGCCAACCCAACACGGCGCGGAACGCGTACTGGCCGACCGCGTTCCCAAACTCCGCCGAGCGATTCGCGCTGACGAAGGTCAGTGAACCTCCGTCGCGTTCTGCCGTCCCGCAGGGCGCACCTATGTCGGACAGAAGGACGCGGAGTGACCCTCGAAGCAGGTTGGGCCGTCGTGCCGGCGGACGGCGTGTACCGGGGTTTCAACATCGTCGTGGAGACGCCGGACGATGTCCACGAACTGGTCCGGAGGCTGACCGAGCCGGGTGCGGAGATCGCTCGGCTGATCCATCACGGTCGACCGTTGTGGGACGCCGATCGTGGATTCGTAGACCACGACGTATACGCGGCCGTGGCCGACGGATTCGGCTACCTGAGCTTCCAGGACGCGCGACGGACCAAGCGGTACCCCCTGGGTGCCGACGGTTCACCTGGGTGTGAATTCGACGACGACGAGTTTCCGCCAGGCTCGGGGCTGCCGCTGGACCGGTTCGCCGAAGCCATCACCGAATTCTTACTGACCGCCGACCTGCCCACCGGTGTGCGATGGCAAGCCGTCGGCACTCCTGGTTGGGCCGGATCGGGAGAAAACCCGGCACCGGCCGAATGACCCGCCGTCTACCATTGCGGGTATGACTCGTACGGCCGCCACCGATGCCCGGTTCACGCGCTTCGCGCCGCCGGTCGCTGCCGCCGTGCCGTGGTGGTGCGCCGCTCGTTGATCACCCGGTGGCCGGTCCCGTCGGGCTGGGTGCAGGTCGGCGCGGTAACCTGACCGCCACGCCGCCGGGTCCGCTCGTGTCGCGTGGCAGGGCGTGCGGCGTCCGTGCATCGTCATTCTTTCAGGAGGAGTCGTGTCGGCAGGGCAGATCGCGGCGCTCGTCGCGGCGGGCGCGTTCGTGCTGCTGGTGCTGCTGCTCGCGGTTCCGCTGATCAAGCTCGGCCGCACGCTTGACGAGGCGACGATCGCGATCCGCAAGGCGCACGAGAACTCCGATCCGCTCTTCAACGGCGCCAACACCACGATCAGCCACGTCAACACGCAGCTGGAGCGGGTGGACGGCATCACCGCGAACGCCCGCGCGGTCAGTGGCAACGTCTCGGCGCTGACGTCCCTGTTCACCGCGACCCTCGGTGGTCCGCTTGTGAAGACGGCCGCGCTGTCCTACGGCATCAGCAGGGCGATCCGGGCGCGCCGCCGGGCTGCGGTGGACGCGCCGGGCAAGCACTCGCGCAAGCAGCGTCGGGGCGGAGGCAAGAAGTGATGAAGCGGCTGTTGTGGCTCGGTATCGGTGTCGCGGCCGGGGTTGCCCTGTCCCGCAAGGCGGGGCAGGCGGCCCGTCAGGCGACGCCGGCCGGGATCGCGGGCAACGTCGGCGACGCGATCAGCGAGCTGGCCGGCGCGCTCGGCACGTTCGGCGCGGACATCCGGGCCGGCATGGCCGAGCGTGAGCGCGAACTGGCCGACACGGTCGTCCGGCGCACCGGCATCGACCCACGCCCACGGCACGCGCTGCGCGCCGCCGAGGAGACCCTGCGGGCCAGCGCGGCACCAACCCGCAACACGAGCGGCACGAACAGCACGAGCCGCACGAGCGGGGCACGAGCTCGCCGGGCGGATGGCTGACGCTCGTCCCGCGCGAGCCGCCGCCATTCGCCGTCACCGCTGCCAGACGACTCGTTCGCAAGCTCACTCGTGCTGAATCCCATCGCCCGCGGCAAAGCCGGCCGGGCACCCGAACTCGCAAGGAATCCATCGTGCAGACCCACGAGATCATCAAACGTTTCCGAGATCACTTCGAACGCAACGGCCATACCGTCGTACCCAGTGCGCCGCTGCTTGTCGACGACCCGAACCTGCTGTTCGTCAACGCGGGCATGGTGCCGTTCAAGCCGTACTTCCTCGGCGAGGCGCCCGCGCCCTACGACCGCGCGACCAGCATCCAGAAATGCGTCCGCACCCCCGACATCGACGAGGTCGGCCGGACGACCCGCCACAACACGTTCTTCCAGATGGCCGGCAACTTCTCCTTCGGCGACTACTTCAAGGAAGGCGCGATCCAACTCGCATGGGACCTGATCACCGGATCCGTCGACAACGGCGGCTACGGCCTCGATCCGGCCCGGCTCTGGGCGACCGTCTACCGGGACGACGACGAAGCGCTCGAACTGTGGCACCAGATCTCCGGCCTGCCCTACGAGCGGATCCAGCGTCGTGGCGCGGAGGACA
>DATBCR010000623.1:0-7369 GCA_036270375.1 Pseudonocardiaceae bacterium
GCACGCAGCCGGGCAGCACGGATCGGCACCACGACACCGTCACGTGCCACTTCCAGTGGACCCAGCAGCCGGAAGGCCAGTCTCGGTACCAACACCACCATCCCCGCGATTCGTCGCGAACGTCCCACACCCGGGAGCCAGCGTCAAGCCGACCGAACACCCGGCTTGACGTGCGGTGCCAGCGACAGGCCATCGAAATGTCAGGCCCGGCTGACACCGTTGTGCTGGTGGTCGCCGCCGGCCCGGCCGGTCATCGGTGTTCCATGGGGGAGAACACCGGTGACGGACTGCGGGTGGTGGTCGAGAGATGGTGGGGGGCCGTCGTGCGGGTGAGCGTGTCGCGGTTGACGGTCGGCCGCCGCGGTCCGACCCGGTCCCTTGACGACTACCTGGTCCAGACCACGCGGGCGGGCCCGGCGGCGTGCCCGCCACCCGGCGGGGTCGACGTGAAGGTCTGCCCGGCCGTCGACACCGGGGACGACCTGGAGAGCCTGCTGGTCGCGGTCGGCAGCCAGGCGCTCGGCGACGACCAGGCCGGCCTCATCCTCTACGGCCACGCGCTGCTCGCTCCCCGCTTCGGCGCCGATCCCGGCCTCGCCGACCGCGTCCGTCACAGCCTCGGCTTGTCCGGGGTGCCGTTCTTCGGCATCTCCCAGGTCGCCGGCACGTCCGTGCTCCGGGCGCTGGACTACGCGCGGCGGTACCTGGACCGCAGGGCCGCCTACGACGTGTTCGGCTACGACTCGGTCCTCGTCCTCGGCGGTGACCAGGGCAGCACCGTGGACAGCGCCCGGACCGCCCCGGGCAGCACGTTCCTCGCCGACGCCACGGTCGCGTTCCTGGTCCGTCCGGACCTGACCGGCCGCTATCGCTACCTGGCCGGCGCCACCACCCGCGACCCCAGGTTCCACCGTGGCCAGCGGCTGGCCGGTGCCCAGCGCCAACTGTTCGACGACGTGTGCGGCGAGCAGCTGCTGGCCACCGCGACCAGCGCGCTGCGGACCGCGGGCCTGCGTGGCACCGACGTCGACTGGGTGCTGCCGCAGGCCGACACCCCCGTGTCTTGGCAACCGTTTGCCAAGACGCTCGGCGTAGCACCGGAACGGGTGTGCCTGCCACAGATCCCGATCGGCGGCCACACCCTCGGCCTGGACGCCCTTGTCGCGCTGGCCGGCGCGGACCGGGCCGGCCGATTGGCACCTGGCGACCGGTGCCTGCTGCTGGCGATCGGCGACGGCGCATACTTCCAGGCTGCGATGGTGCAGGTCACGGCCGACCGGACGTTCCCGTGACCGGCCTGGTCGTCGAGGCCATGGCGGTCGCCGTGCTGGACCGCCCGGCCTACCTGTCCATCGCCGACTTCGTCCAGGACCCGTCCATGATGGCCCTGGCCAGAGCCGTCGCCGAGCGCAACGAGCTGCCGTTGGAGCGCCTGCGGTTCCTCGCCGACGAGCCGGACGTCGACGTGGCGTCCGTCGCGCTGGACGAGCTTGGCCCGCCGGCCGCCGCGCAGCCGCTGCTGCTGGTCCGAGATGGCCAGGACCCCGATCCGTTCGTCACGACGTTGACCAGGATGCTGGCCGGCCGGCCGTGGGTGACCGAGGAACTGGGCCTCACCCACCTCGACGAACTCGGCGGCATCGCGGTGCTTGAGTTCCTCGACTGGTTCATGCCGGACACCGGCGCGACCGTGCTGATCGTGGACCAGCACCCGGTGATCGACGTCGGCGAGGTGCGGCCGCCGCCGGCCGCGGTGGCGCTGCGCGTCGGCCGGGGTGCCGGGCTGATCCGGGTGGTGAGCTGGGGCGAGGGCGAGCCGCCCATGGTGACGGCCTACCGGTTCACCGGCCGCGGCCCGTGCGATCCGTGGATCGACCTGCACACCGCGCTTGCCGGCGGGTGGCTTGCCGGCGGCGACAACGCCCTGCTGCACGCCACCGGGTCCGGCCGCCATGGCTGGGCGCTGGTCGAACTGCGGGCCTGGTAGACCCGGATTACGACTGGATGGACAGCGTGTTTCGTGGGGGCGTTTTGACCCTGCGGTATAGCGCCAGGTATCTTCTGTTGTTGTTGTGCGGAGTTCAGCGCGTCGCGCCGCCGTACCGACACCCTGACGAACTGCAATCCCCTTCAGATGTAGGGACGACGAGGTAGACCCGTGCGCACGTACAGCCCGAAGGCCGACGAGCTGACCCACGCCTGGCATGTGATCGACGCCGAGGACGTGGTGCTCGGCCGGCTCGCCACGCAGGTTGCCACGCTGCTGCGCGGCAAGCACAAGCCAACCTATGCCCCGCACATGGACACCGGCGACTTCGTCGTCATCGTCAACGCCGAGAAGGTCGCGCTCACCGGCAACAAGCGTGACCAGGCGTTCGTGTACCGGCACAGCGGCTTCCCCGGCGGCCTCCGCAAGCGCTCGTTCGGCGAGATGCTGGACAAGCAGCCGGAGCGCCTGCTGGAGAAGACCATCAAGGGCATGCTGCCGCACAACCGGCTCGGCCGCGCCATGGCGAGCAAGCTGAAGGTCTACGCCGGCCCGAACCACCCGCACGCGGCGCAGAAACCGCAGCCGTTCGCGCTGAACGACAAGAGCAAGGTGAACCGGTGACCAGCGCCGAGATCGAGGAAGAATCCGTGACCCAAGACACCGACGTCACCGAGGCCGCTGACGCCTCGGACGCGGTCGAGACCCCGGTCGCCGAGGCCCCCGCCGCCAAGCCCGTGGTGGCCAAGCCGATCGTGCTCGGCAAGCCAACCCAGACCGTCGGCCGCCGCAAGCAGGCCATCGTCCGGGTCCGCCTGATGCCGGGCACCGGCAAGTTCACGCTCAACGGCCGCAGCCTCGAACAGTACTTCCCGAACAAGGTGCACCAGCAGCTGATCAAGGACCCGCTGGTGACGGTCGAGAAGCCGGAGTCGTTCGACGTGTTCGCCACCCTGCGCGGCGGCGGCATCACCGGCCAGGCCGGCGCGCTGCGGCTGGCCATCGCGCGGGCACTGATCGAGGTCGAGCCGGACGACCGCCCGTCACTGAAGAAGGCCGGCTTCCTCACCCGCGACCCTCGGGTGAAGGAGCGCAAGAAGTACGGCCTGAAGAAGGCCCGCAAGGCACCGCAGTACAGCAAGCGCTGACCCCAGCCGGTCGGCACAGGCAGCCAACGGGAGCAGACATCCGCGGTTCGGGTGCTGCTCCCGTGGCTGTTACAACAGCTTTCACCGGGGCTTTTCCCAGGGCTGTTCAGCGGACAGCGCCCAGCTCAGCGCAGGAGGTCGGCATCCAGATGGCGCGCCTTTTCGGCACCGACGGCGTTCGCGGGCTAGCTAATACCGAGTTGACCCCCGAACTGGCGATGTCCGTCGCGGCGGCCGCGGCCCGGGTGTTCACCGAGCACGACCGGTCGCACCGCCAGGTGGCCGTTGTCGGCCGTGACCCGAGGGCCAGCGGCGAGATGCTGGAGGCGGCCGTGGTGGCCGGGCTGGCGTCGGCGGGCGCGGACGTGCTGCGGCTCGGCGTGCTGCCGACCCCGGCCGTGGCGTACCTGGTGGACGCGCTCGGCGCCGATCTCGGCGTGATGATCTCCGCGTCGCACAACCCGATGCCGGACAACGGGGTGAAGCTGTTCTCGGCCGGCGGGCACAAGCTGCCGGACGCCGTCGAGGACGAGATCGAGGCCCGCCTCGCGCCGCCCGCCGAGCGTCCGACCGGTGTCGCCGTCGGCCGGATCGTCGACGCGCCGGAAGCCGCGTCGCGCTACCTGGACCACCTGGTCAGCGCCACCGGCCGGTCCCTGACGGGTCTCCGGGTGGTGGTCGACTGCGCGAACGGCGCCGCGTCCATCCTGGCCCCGCAGGCCTACCGCAAGGCAGGCGCCGATGTGATCGCGATCCACGCCGAGCCGAACGGCCTGAACATCAACGACGACTGCGGCTCCACCCACCTCGACTCGATCCGGACCGCGGTCGTCGATCTCGGCGCCGATCTCGGCATCGCGCACGACGGGGACGCCGACCGCTGCCTCGCCATCGACGCGCAGGGCAACGAGGTGGACGGCGACCAGATCATGGCGGTGCTCGCGCTTGCCATGAAGGAGGCAGGCGAGCTGGTCGAGGACACGCTGGTGGCCACCGTGATGAGCAATCTCGGCCTGCACCTCGCCATGCGCGAGCACGGCGTGCACCTGCGCACGACGGCCGTCGGCGACCGGTACGTGCTGGAGGAACTGCGGTCCGGCGGCTACAGCCTCGGCGGCGAGCAGTCCGGCCACGTCCTGCTGCCGTCGCACGCCACCACGGGTGACGGGGTGCTGACCGCGCTGCGGCTGATGGCAAGGGTGGTCGACGCCGGCCGCCCGCTCGCCGAGCTGGCCGGGGTGATGCGCCGGTTGCCGCAGGTACTGGTGAACGTGCGGGTGACCGACAAGGCCGCGGTGTCCATGGCCGGCTCGGTCGCCGACGCGGTTGCCGAGGTGCGGCAGGAGCTGGGGGAGACCGGGCGGGTGCTGCTCCGGCCGTCCGGCACGGAACAGCTCGTCCGGGTGATGGTCGAGGCGCCGACCCATGATCTCGCCGAGGCGGCCGCCACACGTCTCGCCACCGTGGTCGCCGCCGTGCACTGAGAGGTACCGTCTTTCTGGATGGTGCAGGTTTCGTCCGTGGTGGTGGAACCGCGTGGCGTGGTGCTACGTCAATGTGGATGGCCCGGTTCGGGGCGGAGTAAGGGGGAAACGTGTCCGGCTATCAGACCAGTGACGAGATGTCCGGGGTTGCCAGCAAGGTGAGCGGCCACGTCGGTCCCATTGGCGACGAGGCGGACGCGATCGGCAAGTCCCAGGTCGCGGCCGGCGACGGCGGACGTGATTTCGGCGACAAGGCCACCGCGTACGCCACCGCGCTGCACGACAACGTGATCGCGAGCGTCCGGGCATTCGGCACGGCCACCACGACGCTGAGCGACAAGCTCAGCGACACGTACCGCCAGTACGCGAACGCGGAAAGCCAGAACTCGAGCAAGATCACCACGTCGGGAGAGGGCGCGTGACGGACTACCCGCAGTGGTCGACGGTCAAGCAGCAGCTCGACGACCCGAGCGTCCCGAGTGCCGACAAGCAGCGGCTGCTCAACGATTACGCCCAGTCCGCGGCGTACGGCAATCCGTTCTCCGGGACGATGTTCAGCGGCGGCGAGACCGCCGTCAATCCGGACTACGTCAAGAACTACCAACAGATCCAGCAGTACGCGCAGCAGTACGGTGCGACGGACACGTTCAACAAGGCCGAGCAGGCCAACCAGATGCCCTTCCTGTCGGGGCAGATCGTCTCCGCGAACCAGCAGGCCGGCCAGCAGGCGTTCGCGAACCAGCAGGCGCGGGTGCAGAACGACCAGGCCGTCGGCAAGGCGAACACCGACCTCACCAGCGAGGCCAGCAAGACGGTCGCCCAGGGCGGTTCCGGTGCGAACACGTCGGACGAGATCCTCGAACCCGGATCGCGCGGCATGTACTTCTTCCAGTACTTCATTCCGCCGTACAAGAACTGGACCGGTGGCGGACCGGATCTGGACAACGACATCAAGAAGGTCTACGACAACCTGCGCGGCATCAACTTCGCCAAATTCCGCGCGGACGCGACGCAGTTGACGACGTCGCACGGGAAACTGTCGGACATCTCCCTCGACCTGAGCACCGAGACCAATTCACTCGGCGGCTTCTGGCAGGGTCCGGCGGCACAGGCGGCGCAGACGTATTGCGGCACGTTCATGCAGAACGCGAAAACCGTCACCGACGGCACAACGGCGGCGGGCCAGCTGATCACCGATCAGATGAAGGCCATCGAAACCGCCGTGCTGCAACGGGCACAGGCCGTACTGAAGATGTACGCCAGCGACATCGGCGGATTCTCGCCGGACGACATCCAGAAGATCATCGACGCCGCCAAGCTGACCGCGGACGACGGTGAACTGCGGTCGATGGCGCAGTGGAACGTGTTCAGCAATGTCGACTGGAGCGACACGGACTGCTGGAGCGGCGCACTGAGCCAGAACGTCAAGAATCTGGCCTCGATGGACGCGACGAACTGGCTCAACTCCACGTTCAAACCGACTTTCGACGCGAAGAAATCGGCTTTCGACTCGATCACGAAGTCCACCCACGACACGGTGGGCACCGCGTTCGACGCGATGAACCAGGGCCTCGGCAAGATCACCGCGAACCCGTTCTCCGACCTGAGCGCCGGCATCACGGTCCCCAGCGGCACCGCTCCAGGATCCGGCCCCGGTTCCGGCCCCGGTGCCGGGCCAGGTTCGGGACCTGGATCCAGCGGCCCGACCGCCCCGAGCAGCGGGGGCGGCGGCTCGACCACACCCAGCAGCGCGGGCGGCGGTCCACCGAGCGGTGGCGGCGGTGGCGGCGCCCCGCCCACCACACCGACAGCGCCGGCAGCACCGACGACGCCGACCACACCCACGATGCCGACCACGCCGACGGTGCCCAGCGGCGCGGGTGGTGGCGGCGCCCCGACCACGACGCCGAAGTCACCCACGGTGCCCAGTGGCTCGGGTGGCGGCGGAACCCCGCCGACCACCCCGACATCACCAACGATGCCGACCACACCAACCACTCCGGCCACACCCACCGTGCCGAGCAGCACGCCGGAGACCCTGAGCGTCCAGCACGGCGACAACAAGCTGACGATGACCAGCCCGAACAGCCAGGGCAGCATGCAGCTCACGACGCAGGACGGCACCGGCAAGCCGAAGACCTACGCCGTCGACTTCGGCACCCACGGCGCCGGAACCCCAGCAACGCCAGGCACTCCGGGCACCATGCAGCCCGGCATGACCCACCCGGGCGCCACCACCACCGGCCCGGACGGCGTCCACCACATCACGCCGGGCCCGGACGGCAAGGCCGTGATCCACGACGGCAAGACCACCATCACCGCCCAGGAACAGCCAGGCGGCGAGGTCAAGGTCACCGTCGACGACGGCACCGGCCAGCCGACCACGTACACCCTCGACCAGGCCAAGCCGGCCGGCACCGACCCCAGCGGAGCACCCCTGGCTTCCGGTACGCCCCTGGCATCGGGCACTCCCGCGAGCCCGGTCGGCGTGAGCGCCACCCAGCAACAACCGGTCGGCGCCACAGGCCATCCGGTCGGCTTCACCGAGCCGGCCGCCGCCGGCCAGTCCACGACACCGGACCTGACAGCGCACACGACGGCCGACCTGACACCGCAGTCGACGTCGCTGTCCTCGGTGCCGCCGTCCGGCCTCGGCGGCGACGTGAGCGCGGGCACGGGCTCGGCGTTCGCGCATGACCCGTCATCGGCGTTCAGCAACGCACTCGGCGGCGCGGCCGGCGGCGGGCACG
>DATBCR010000624.1:0-12525 GCA_036270375.1 Pseudonocardiaceae bacterium
CCGGTCAATCACGGTGATCTGGCGCAGCTGACACAAGGACTACGGCACGCGACCGACACCACCAGCGCCCGATCCGACTTGGGCCAGTGGCTCGGCCGGGTCGAGCAGTTTCTCGCCACCTGCCCTCCACCGGAGTTCGCCCAGCGCGCCGCTACGTGGCGCAGTTGGTGTTCGGCGGCGGCTCGCACCGCACGATCCGTACCCACTCGCCGAGCTGGCCCGGTTGCGGCCCTTGGCCGACCGACTCGACATCCTCTATCTGTACGGCGTGGACGACGTTTCATCGGCAGCGGTGGCGGTCGGTGACCGGCTGGCCGAGAAGCTGCCGATCACGCCGTGTTAGTCGTCGGGGCTGGCGAGTCCGGTGCGATAGGCGAACACGACGGCCTGGACGCGGTCGCGCAGGTCCAGTTTGGTCAGGATGCGGGAGACGTAGGTCTTGACCGTCTCGAAGCTGATCACCAGTTCCTCGGCGATCTCGGCGTTGGACAGGCCGCGCGCGATCAGTCGCAGCACCTCGCGTTCCCGAGGAGCGAGCACGTCATCGCTGGTGGGTGCCGCGGCGGGACGGATCCGGTCGGCGAAGCGTCCGATGAGCGTCCGGGTCACGGCGGGCGACAGTAGGGACTCGCCGCGCGTGATCGTGCAGACCCCGTTCACCAGCTCGACCAGCGGAGTGTCCTTGAGCAGGAAGCCGCTGGCGCCGGCGCGCAGGGCTTCGTAGACGTATTCGTCGACGTTGAAGGTGGTCACGACGAGGACTTTCGGTGGCGCTTCGACCCCGGGGCCGGCGATGCGCCGGGTGACCTCGATGCCGTCCAGCAGTGGCAGATGGATGTCCATGACGACGACGTCCGGCTTCAGGCGTGTGGCGGCGTCGACCGCGGCCGGGCCGTCCCCCGCCTCGCCGACGACCTCCATGTCCGGCTGCGCGTCAAAGACGGTGACGTAGCCGGCGCGGACGAGTTCCTGGTCCTCGCAGATCAGCAGGCGGACGCTCACGTATCCCCCACGATGGGCAGCACCGCACGCAGCCCGAACCCGCCGTCGGGCTGTTCCCCGGCCGTCAGCTCACCGCCGAGTTTCCGGACGCGGTCGCGCAGCCCGTTCAGGCCACGCCCGCCGGACAGGTCACGCCTGGCGGCTACGGACAGCGGCACAGCGGCGGCGGCATTCGTCACCTCGATCTCGACGTGATCGTCCCGGTAGCCGGCGCGCACCACGGTCGGCTGCCCGGCGGCGTACTTCACCGCGTTGGTCAGCCCCTCCTGCACCACCCGGTACACGGCCAGCCCGACGCCGACCGGTAATGCAGGCTGCTCGCCGTCCTTGATGAGTTCGACCGGCTGGCCGCTCATCCGAGTCTGTTCCACCAGGTCCCGCACGGTGTCCTCGACCGGTGTCCTCGGCTCGCCGGTCGCCTCCAGTACGTCGAGCAGGTAACGCAGTTCGGCCAGGGCCCGTCGGCCGGTCCCGCCGATCGCCGTGAGTGCCGCGACGACGCGGTCCGGCGATTCGGTGAGGAACCGCGTGGCGTCGGCCTGTACGACCATCGCGGTCACGTGGTGGGTGACCACGTCGTGCAGTTCCCGCGCGATGCGAGCGCGTTCCTCGGCGGTCGCGGCGATGGCAACCAGTCGGCGCCGTTCGGCCTCCTCGGCGCGCCACCGGCGCACGAACGCGCCGAGCACCCAGAATGCGACGAATACACAGTAGAACAACAGGAAGTCGACGAGTCGGTCGGGTGACCCGAGTAGGAGCACGACGATCGACAAACCGACGTACGCGGCCGACGCGATGACGGCGATGCCGCGCCGGAACCGCTCCTGGTGTGCGCCCACCGAGTACAGCGCGAGATACACCGTCACGGTGCCGAACTCGTGCGGATAGCCGAGCGCCTCGTGGATCGCGAACGACGTGCCAACGACAGCCAGGCACGCCGCCGGCCACCGGCTGCGCACGGCGAGCGGCAAGGTCTGCGCCAGCACGAGCGCGAGCGCCAACGCGTCGGCCGGTCGGGTGGGCAGGTCACCGAACCGCGCGCTCATCGCCGACAGCGGCGGCACGAACGCCAGACCGGTGAGCACGGCGGCGATCCATCGATCCCACACGACGGGGTCGTAGGCACGCCACCAGTCCCGCACCACCGGTAATCGTCCGGTTACCCAGGTCCTCGGCATGGCGCAGAGCCTAGTGTCATCGCGGTTGTCCCCCTTGCGAGCTACACGCGAATGTCCGCTGCATGGTGACTCGCGGAATGCCCCTCAACTCCTACGTTTCTGGCCATCGGGCAACACCGAAGGAATCGGAGGGCATCACCATGACGAGGTCCCGCAGGGCCTTACCTCGCAGCCGTCGCGCACGTGTCATCGCCGCGGGCGCTCTGGCCGCGGCGACGGCCGGAGCCTGCGCGCTGGCCCTCACGCCGGCGGCGCAGGCGACCGGAGCGGCTGCCGATTCCGTCCAGACCTCGATCACCTGGGGTGCCTGTCCGGCGCTCGCCCCCGGTGCCCAGCGGGATCCGCGGGAAACGTGCGGCACGGTGACCGTGCCGCTGGACTACCGGCATCCGCAGGGCCGGACGATCACCGTCGAGGTCTCCCGGATCGCCACCACGAAGCCCAGCAAGAAGCACGGTGACCTGCTGCTGAACCCCGGCGGCCCGGCGCTGGAAGGGCTGGACATGCCCACCACGATGGCACCCACGCTGCCGGCTTCGGTCCTCGACGAGTACGACCTGATCGGGTTCGACCCGCGCGGTGTCGGACACAGCACACCGATGAGCTGCGGCCTGTCCGACGCCAGCGCAGCCGACGCGTTCCCCTACCCGGCCGCCGACGGCTCGATCCAGCCGAACATCGCCACGGCTCGCGCCATTGCCCAGCAGTGCGCCACCATCGGCAACGAACTCCAGTACTTCACCACCGCCAACACCGCCCGCGACCTGGACCGCATCCGCCAGGCGCTGGGCGTGCCGAAGATCTCCTACTGGGGCCAGTCCTACGGCACGTATCTCGGCGCGGTCTACACGTCGCTGTTTCCGCAACACACCGACCGGATGGTGCTGGAAGGCGACGTCGACCCGAACACGGTGTGGGCACAGCAGATCCAGACGTGGAACCAGGGTTTGAACGACCGGTTCCCGGACGCCGCGCGCATCGCAGCGGCCGACGACGCCGATCTCGGGCTGGGCACGACCATCAAGCAGGTCACCAACACCTATCTCGCCCTGGCCGGGCACCTCGACCGGACGCCGGCCCCGGTGCCGGGCACGCAGGTATCCATCAGCGGGGCGCTGCTGCGCGGGGTCACGTACCAACTGCTGCTGCACAACACGACACTCGTCCCGTTGACACAGTTCTGGAAGGCGGCGGCCAATCTGGCGGCGGGGAAGACCCCGACGGCCACGGACACGGCCGTGCTGCGGCAGGTGTTCGCCGACAGCCCGGCCGAACCCGGGGTGCCAGCGGACAACCAGATCTCCATGAGCATGGCGCTGATCTGCGGTGACGTCGCCTGGTCCCGCAATGTCGCCTCGTACGCGGCCGCCACTGCGATTGCCCGCGCGAAGTACCCGTTGAGCGACGGCATGCCCGCCAACATCTGGCCGTGCGCGTTCTGGTCGAAGGCACCGATCGAGCGGCCGGTCCAGGTCAGCTCGCGCGGCCCGCGGGGACATCCTGATCCTGCAGAACCGACGCGACAACGCCACTCCGTGGGTGTCCGGTCTCGGAATGCGTGCGGCGCTGGGTGCCCGTGCCGGTTTCGTCGGCGTCGACAACGGCGGCCACTACGTCTACGGCACCGGTTCGACCTGCGCCGACCAGGCCACCGTCGCGTTCCTCACCAACGGGACCTTGCCGGCCAGGGACAGGTACTGCGCCAAGTCCTGACGTTCCGTGGTGATCTCGCCCTCGGCCTACCAGCCGGGGGCGAGTTCCTTTGTGGCGTGTAGCAGTGTGATGCCGAGCCACGGGGCGCCGTACCAGTAGTCGCGCCCCAGTCCGCGCAGCGTGCCCTGGCCGATGTATTCGACGTACTTCGTTGTCATGGACCAGAAATCCGCGATGATCAACTGTCCGCCGGGATTGCACGCGCCTGGCCTCGTCCACCGCGCGGATTCGTGCCTCGGCCGAAGGGATGTTGTGGATTGCCGGCGCGCTCGTCACGACGTCGAACGAGGCGTCCGCGAACGGCAACGCGGTCGGCGACCCCGGCCGCTGCCGCGTTGGCAATTGTGGCTTCGGGCCTGTTGCCGCTCTGGTCCTTTGCGACCACAGGTCCACATGGGACCGCAGGACATCAAGCTCACGCGCCGATCCTCAATCACCCGTCCGCTGTACTGATTGTCGGCGAACGCGCCCGGACGATCGCCCGGAATTGATGTGGTCCCCCTTGATTGAAAGTCATCAATGTCGATCGGACTTTCCGGACATCCGGGTTTCCGGACACAGGGCGCTGGGCTGAACCTTCTCGCGGTCACACCTCGGGGAGGCGCGTGGTGAACACATCAAGGGTGGGCGGACGGTCGCTGATGTCGGCGCTGCTGGCCGGCGCGCTGCTGGCCGCCGGCCTGGCCGCGACACCGCCGAGTGCGGTGCTGGTGGCCGCCAACCGGCTCAGTACAGGGCAGCCCAACAGGTTCGACCCGCACACCGACACCGCGTCGGTGGCGCATGGCACGGCTCGGGCCGCGACCCGGCCGGCACCGCCCGCCCCGCGGGCTGCGCCGCTGGCCAGCACCGTCCGGTCCGCCACCACGTTCCCGATGCGACCGGCCGTGCTCGTACTGCGGCCGGACGTGCCGGCGCACCAACTCGGCAGCGACGGCCGGCTCGAAGTCGACGTGCCGGCCGGCGCGGTCACACCGGGGGATGTCGGCGCCGCGGGCGGCACGCTCGGCCTGCGGGTGACCCAGGTCGCCGAGCCGTCCGGGTCGAGCGCCGGGGGCAGCGGCAACCTGTTGCTCGGCACCTACCTGCTCCAGGCGGTGACCGCGACCGGCACGCTGGCCACCACCGGCCTGCACCAGCCGGTGCGGCTGCGACTGCACCTCGGCGGAACCGTCACCGATCTGAGCCGGGTGACCGTGCGGTTCAACGTCGCGCTGCCGCCCAACGCCGACACAGCACCGCTGCCGTCGGCCGAGCAGACGCCGAGCCGCCGGACGCGACCGAACGCCATGGCCATGATGAGTTCGGGCCAGGTCACCGCCGACCCGGCCACGTTGACGGTGAGCACGACCGCGATCCTGCTGTCCGCACGGGAATCGGTGGCGTTCGCGGTGACAACGCCGGTCGCGGCGTTCGGCACCGTGAACCCGTTCAGCGCCGGGCTCGCGGCCGGTACGCTGAACTCCCGGTATCCGATCCAGACCCCGGCCGGACCCGGTGGGCTGACACCACCGCTGGCGCTCACCTACGACAGCGCCCTCGTCGCCGAACAGCACAACCCGCAGGCCGCTCCGTCCTGGGTCGGTGCAGGCTGGGACCTGTCCCTCGGCCAGATCACCTGGAAGGAGGATCTTGCCGGGGCTTACTGGGCGAACACGTGGCAGTTGCGGGATCCGTTCGGCATCGCGGACCAGCTGATCCCACCGAACGTCAACGTGTCCACCTACAACGACGACCGCAACGGCACGTCGATCACGGCCGGCCCCATCCAGTGGCACACCGCGACCGAGTCGCACGCCCGGATCTACTCCTACACCGGTTCGCTGAGCCTGCCGGGCACATCGACGCATCCGCCGTGTTTCCGGGTGTTCCTGCCCAACGGAGTGCTGGAGGAATACGGCTGCACCCTCGACTCGCTCCAGTACTTCCCGAGCAACGGCAAGTACTTCGTGTCCGGCTGGCTGCTCGACCTGATCACCGATCCGCACGGCAACCAGATCCACGTGACCTACCAACAGGACATGGCGACGTTCAAGAGTGCCGGCAAGAACATGACCTATCCGAGGGACACCGAACCGGCCACCGTCGAATGGGACTCGCCGAGCTGTGCCGGCGCGCAGGCCGCGCAGGCGGCGTGCGACCCGAGCGGTACCGCGCCCAACCTGTGGGCGCCCCTGCTGCGAGTCAGCTTCCAGGCGGCGCACGCACCGGCCCGCTTCACCGGCAAGGCGACCGCGAGCGGCAAGAACGGCTGCAGCGAGACGCCGCTGCGCTGTGACGACCCCAGCTTCACCGGGCCACCGCTGATCCAGAACACGTTGGTGCTCAACGATGTGCTGGTCCAGGTCCGGCCGAACGCGGCCACCGGCTGGCACACCGTGCGCGACTACCAGACCACGTTCGAGCAGACCGCGCCGACGCAGTACCAGGACCCGTGGACCGGCAGTACCAGCCAGGCGGCCGGCAAACTGAACCTGACCGCACTGCGGGAGATCGGCGATGACGGCACCACCGCGCTGCCGACCAGGACGTTCAGCTACACGTCGGTCACCCAGTACTACACCGACCTCGACTTCGGCGCCAACCCCGGCCCGACCGTCACGTTCAATCCCGGCGGCGGCATCAACGTGCAGCGCGTCAACTGCGGGCCGTCGTGGAATTGGTGGGACGCCAAGCTGATCTACTTCGCCACCGACGTGAACAACGTGAGCTGGCCGGTCTACGACTGTCCACTATGGAGCCAGAGTTACGACGGCAACAGTTCCTACCTCGCCACCGCGAGCAACGGGCTCGGCATGGCGCAGACCTTCACCTGGGACGACGCGTCACCGAACGTCGAAGGCGGCAAGGATCCGGCCGATCCGTTCAACTGCGCCGGACCGTGCGGTTCCACCAGCGTGTACCAGGAATGGAGCCGGGCCGTCCTGACAAGTCAGAGCAGTTCGGTATTGCGGCCATCATCCTCGGGTGACCAGGCCGTCACCAGCACCACGTCCTACCGCTACCGGCTGACCACCCCGGTGCCCGCGCAACCCAAGTGCGACAAGGCAGGCCGCTGCCTGACGGCCACGATGTACTTCCGCGCCCTTTTCCATTTCGACCCCGGCGATTTCAACGACGAACGGTTCATGGGATTCGCCGAGGTGGACGTCACCAACCCGGACGGATCGATCGAGAAACACCGCTATCACACCACCATGGGCGTCGGGATCTATGACACCGACGTGCCGTGCACGGGCACCTTCTGCAACGCCTCACCGTGGTGGTCGCCGGACAATGCGCTGCACGGCCGCGAGTACTCCGACGACCTGTACGACAGCGACGGCACCACCCTGCTGCGCCGGACCACCACCCAGTACGCGCTGACCTGTCCGCCGGCCGGGGTGAGCCCGTCACCGTCCTGGAAGGACAGCAAGGACACCGACAGCGGCTTCCCCTACACTTTCACGTGGGACGGGCAGCTGGTCAGCGAGCTGAACAACGTCAACCCGGTCGTCGTCTGCGACGTACAGACCGCGCAGGTGGACACCTACACCTTCGACGGCACAGCCAACCTGGCCGCCCAGAGCCGGCCGGTGAGCCTCGTCCGGCCGGCCACGATCACCGGCCTGACATTGTACGAGACGCTGAACAACGACACCCTGCTGTCTACTGCCCGCCAGGCGACCACCAACAGCCCCAGCACACCGACCGCGGTGAACACCCAGATCGGCGGCGCGACCGGCTGGGTGGAGCTCCTCGCACCCGGCGGCACCGCAACCGTGGGTGCCGCCGAACCGGCCGCGTCCGGCGACGGCTACCTGTGGGACAGCACCGCCCTCGAGGGCCAGCAGATACCGGCCGGGAACTGGTCGCTGTCGCAGGAACTGAAGACCACAAGCGGTTCGGTGACCGCCGACGTGCACGTGCGGGTCTTCAAGCGGTCCTCGGACGGCACGTTCGCGCTGATCGCGGAGGCCGCCGCGCCGAATGTGCGGATCACGAGCACCAACTCGACCGCGACCCTGCCCTCGGTGTCCGGCCAGAGCACCTGCTTCGGCACCGGGGACAAGCTCTACTACGACGTCGTGCTCGACATCACCGCCAACACCATGGGCGGCTCGGACGGTGTCCGGCTCAACGAGGCCGGCACCCGTTCCGCCGTCACCAGTCCCGGGTTCCAACCCGGCTGCCCGAACCCGCCGCCGGCCGCGCCGCATTCGAGCACCAGCTACACCTACGACGCGTACGGCCGGGTCACGGGATCGACGACCACTGGCAACGCGGGTGCGGCCACCGGCAGTCCGACCCAACTCACCAATCAGACCACCTATGTGCAAAACGACTCGGTCAAGGCCACCGCTACCGGCGTGACCGGCAGCTACCTCATCGACCTGCCCGCGTCGACCGACGTGGTGTCCGCCGCCCCGGCCACCCGGCATTTCTCCTGCACGTTCACCGGCTACGACGGCCAGCCGTTCACACAGGGCCAGAACGCCAACGTGACCATCGGCGACCGGTCGACGGTGCGGCAGGACACCGATTGCGGCACCCAGGCCAACGGGTTCGCCCCGACCGGCGACCTCACCGCGTCCTACGCCTATGACGCCTTTGGCAACCTCGCGGCCGCCGACGACGCGAACGCCAACGCGGGCGCGGCCGATCACCGAGCCTGTACGACGAGCGCCACCACCGGCACGCACACCGCGTGCCTGACCACCGACGCCACGTTCGCCACGCTGACCACGTCGGTCGGCAACGCGCTTGGCCAGACCGTGCACCAGGACTACGGCTCGACATCCGATCCGACCGGCGGGTTCGGCCTGTGGCCGACGATGACCACCGATGCCAACGGCCAGACGATCACCACCGGCTACGACGCGCTCGGCCGGACGACCAGCACCGTGCTTGCCGGTGAAAGCGCCGGCCTGACCAGCACCGCGACCAGCTACACCGACTGGTGCGCCGGCAGCACAGCACAGCGGCCCTGCCTCGAAGTCGACACGTCGCAGCGGCTGGACACCACCACGACGGTCACCACCCGCACCTTCTACGACGGCTGGGGTCGGCCGGTGGAGACCCGCACGCCGGCCGCGGGCGGCCAGGACTCGGTCACCTACACCTACTACGACCCGAGCGGCCGTCCGATCTTCGTCAGCAATGCCTACCTGGTCGCCGCCTACACCGGTGCCCCCGGCGCCGCCGCGTTCGCGACACCCGATGCGGCCCAACCAGGCACCACCACCGCATACGCCAATCTGCGCAGCACCACATCCACAGATGCGTCGTCCAACGCCAGCACGTCCGCCATCAGTGTCGCTTGTGGACTCACGACGACCGACGGCGCCTGCTACGTCGCGAACACCAGCACCGACCCGCTCGGCCACCAGCAGGCCCAGTTCACCGACGCGCTCGGCCGAACCGCCTACGCGCGCAGCTACGTCGGCACCGGCTCGAACGCCACGCCCTACTCGACGACCACCACCGGCTACAACGAACTCGGCCTGCCGACACGGGCTGTGCAGCCCAACGGCACCAGCGCGGCCACCTACACCTACGACGACGCCGGCCGGCTGACCGCGACCTCCGATCCCAACCGGGGCGGCCAGACCTACACCTACGACGCCAACGGCAATGTGGTGGCGTCGGCCGACGCCAGAGGCGCCGCCGGCACCACCTACGGCGGCTACGACGCGCTCGACCGGCCGATCTGGCGCAATACAGCCAACAGCGCGGCTGGCGCCTACGTGACCTATTCGTACGACGACACCAGCGGCGGCAACCTCGGCATCGGCCGGCTCACCGGCGAGACCTTCACCGGCGGCCCGTCCGGCTCGCTGTCCGGCTCATACCGGCTGCGCTACGACCAGCGTGGTCGGGTCACCGACCGCACACTGACGCTCGGTTCGGCCGGCTACGACCAGCAGTTCGGCTACGACGACGCGGGAAACCTGCGCAGCCAGCTGTATCCGGACGGTGAGACGGTCAACTACGGCTACAACACGGCCGGCTGGCTGGCAAAGGTGACCGACCAGAACGCCGGCACGACCACCACGCTGCTGGCCAACGCCGGCTACACCGGGCCGGCCGGCGCGGCCGGGTTGCTCACCGGAGCCGATATCGGCAACGGTGTCCTGCGGTACTCCGCCGGCTACGACCCGCTGCTCCAGCTGAACGACGTCACCCTGACCAGAGCCGGCGACAACGCGGTCCTGTTCGACCAGCGGCGGACATTCGACCCGACCGGCCAGGTCACCTCGGCCAGCACAACCCTGCCGCAGGGCACCGACGTGCAGCGGTTCTGCTACGACGACCAGAGTCGACTCACCTGGGCCGGTTCCGCCGGCACGCCACCGTGTACCGGCACCCCGGTCACCCAAGGCACCCTCACCGGCGCGCAGTACCAACAAGGCTATGCCTACGACACCCTCGACCGGACCATCAGTGGCCCCAACGGAACCAGCAGTTACACCGACTCGACGCACCTGGACGCCGTCACCGGCACGACCGGCGGCTACAACGCCGGCTACGACGCGGCCGGCGACCTCACCTGCCGGTCAACGTCCGCCGGTGACTGCGGCACGACGGCGGGCGCGCGGATGTCCTACGACAACGAAGGCCATCTCGTCGCATGGCAGAACGGCCCAACCGCACCCACCGCGACCGCGACCGACCTGTACGACGGCAGCGGCAGCCGCGTCGAACAACAGACCACAACGGACGGTGTGACAACCACCACCGCCTACGTGGACGGCGTGGCGGAAGTAGCCAGCACAGGCACGACAACCACCACGACGACCTACTACTACGCCGACGGCCGGCGAATCGCACTCGCGGTCAACGGCACGTTCAGCTATCTCGCGACGGACCCGCTCGGCAGCCCGACCGTGGCCGTCGACCCGACCGGCCAGCCGACCGCAAGCGTGCTCTACACCCCGTTCGGCACCGTGCGGTCCAGCAGCGGCAGCATGCCGACCAGTTACGGTTTCACCGGACAGCGCACCGACGCCACCACCGGACTCGACGACTATGGCGCCCGTTTCTATGATCCCGGCGCCGGCCAGTTCGCAGGCGCGGACACCACATCCGACGGCATCAACGGTTACGCCTACGTACACCAGAGTCCGGAAACACTGACCGACCCAACCGGGCATGCGGCCGGTCAGGGTCCGGGCGGCCGGCCACCGAAGAAGTCCAAGATCTTCGACCTCCTCGACAAGGCTGTCAAAGCCGTCCAGGGCGCCATCGTGGTCGCCTCGTTCATCCGCATCCTGTCCGGCGCACCGACGGACCTGCCCCCTGAACACTCGCAGGTCCCCGGCGCGGTGCAGACCACAAATCCCGCCGGCGACAACAACCCCCTCGGCGAAGGCACCCTTGGCGGTGACGACGCGGCCGGCGAGCGCAACCCGGTGTCCGGCGGCCCCGGCTCGGATGGCCCCGCCTCAGGTGGCGGTGCGAAGAAGCCACCGAAGAAGAAGCAGTGGTGGGAAGGGCCGGGGTCCGGTAACCCTCGCAACCGGTTCCAGATCCCGGATGCCACCGGCCTTGCCAGCACCATGGTTACGGTGGCGGCCACCGTGGCCTCGGCGGCCGGCCAGGGCATGTCGCATCCGTTCGCCCAGCCAACCCCGCCGCCATCGGCCTACCAGCCGCCGGCGACCACCATCGCGGTCGATGCGCCGACAGTCGCCTCACCCAGCAATCCGGTGCAGGCCGTCAATACCGCCAACCTGGACCCGGCCGCCAGCACGCCGGCATGGCAGGCGCCGTCGGTCGCGCAGAGTTGGACCCCGCCGGCGACTCCGGTGACGGCCAGCCCGGTGGCCAGTTCATGGTCGATGAACTGGCCGTCGCTGACCGCGCCGTTCACCAACGCCTGGAACTGGTACACCGGGCTGCCCTGGTACGACCAGGTAGGCATCGGCATCGGGGTCGCGCTCATCGGGTTGGCGCTGCTTCCGGAGGAGCTGCTGTTCGGCGCGGTGGCGGCCGTCGGCGGAGTCCTCACCGCGATAGGCGATGCCGCGTGGGGCTTCTTCGGGTTGGGGTTCGCCTGAACGTGGGACGCGTTCGACCCGACAGTCGACCGGCACAGGCCCAGCACCTGCGGGAGCGCTGGGCCCGTGCCGGTATGTCGCCGGCCGGTGCGAAGTGTTGCCTCGGCGTGTCTCCAATCAATACAGAAGTCTGGTCACTCGCGAAACACGTTCGACAAGCTGACGGTCAAGGTCGGCTCGACCACCGTGGCCACGTTCTCCAACCTCGACCACGCGACCGTCTACTACCTGCGCGTCGCGGTCGCCGACGCCTACGAGGTCTTCCAGATGACCAAAGTCAACGGCCTGCCCGTCATCACCGCGTCGTCTCCCACCAAACCATGAAGCTGATCAAGCACCAGCTGTGACACCCAGGTCCTCAGGAACCTGGACGCCGCGAACATCCAGTGCATGAGCCAGAACCTCATCTGGAAGCACGGCACCTCGGTGCTGAACCTCAAGAACATCAGCGCGCATCGCTGGGCTGGCCGGGCTGGTCACCGCCGCATCCGTGGATCGTGCGTAGGGTCGGCATACATGGGTGGGCAGCCGTCGTCGATCGCTTTGGGGCGCAGTTCGTAGTGCCAGGGTTCGTTGCGGTAGATCTGGCACAG
>DATBCR010000625.1:0-4396 GCA_036270375.1 Pseudonocardiaceae bacterium
CGCCCCGACGGTAACCGTCCGCACCACCGTCCGACTCGTGACATCGATCTCGCTCACCGTCCCGTCCCCCTGGTTCGGCACCCACAGGTCCTTGCCGTCCGGCGCGATCCGCATCCGCTGTGGGTTGCCGCCGACTTTCACCGGTGTGCCGGCGGTGTGCGTCGCCACGTCGATCGATTGCACGGTGCCGTCGCCGAAATTGCTCACCCACACCGTCTTCCCGTCCGGCGTCACCGCTACGTCCGCGGCCACCGAACCCACCGGTACCGTCGTGATCACGTGGTTGTCGGACGTGTCGATTACAGTCACGTTGTTGCTGTTGTTGTTCGCCACGAACACCTGCGTGCCGTCCGGCGTCACCACCACACCGTCCGGTCCGCTGCCGACCGGGATGGTCGGGCCCGCGGTGCCGGTCCGCCGGTCGACCGGGGTGACCGTGTTGTCCGAGAAGTTCGACACGTACGCGGTCGGGATCAGCTCGCCCGGCTTGGCCACCGTCACCAGCACCTGCGCGGTCGCGATCACCGCGCCGTTGCTGGCTCTGCCGGCGATCGCGACTTCGTAGAAACCGGACTGTGCCTGCGAATCCGCGGTCACCGTCAACGGCACGGACACCGTGGCCCCGGCCGCCGCGGTCACCGTCGCGCCGCCTGGCGTGAAGCCGATGCCCGGCGTCGGCGCGGTCGCCGTCCACGTCACCGTCGCCGGTTGGGCGCCGAGCGAGTTGTCCACCAGCACGTGCACGCCGGCCTGACCACCGGCCGACAACCGCAACTGCGCCGGGTCGACACGCAACTGCGCCCTGGTCGTCGGCGGGAACGCGACCGGCCCGGCGCCGAACGACGGCGGTGCGTCACCCGCGCCAACCCCCCAACCCTCGTTCGGCTGTTCGCCGACAGCGAAGTCGAGCCGCGTCACGCCCGGTCGGTCCGCCAGCATCAGCCACGTGTGGGTGGTTGCGTGGCCGTTGATCCGCAGGCCTTGTACATAAGGACGCGCGTCGCCGGCTCCTGGCGCGCTGATCTCGATCCGGCGACCATGGCCTGCGTCGATGCTGGTCCGGTCGAACAGCGGCGTGCCGACAACCAGCATCGGCACGCCCGGCGTCTGCGGATAGAGGCCCATCGCGGCCCAGACGTACCAGGACGACATCGCGCCGAGGTCGTCGTTGCCCGGTTCGCCGCCCGGAATCGGTTGGTACAGCTGGGACATCACCTGTCGTACGGTCGCCTGCGTTCGCCACGGCGCGCCCGCGCTGTCGTACGCCCACGGCACGTCGAAGTTCGGTTCGTTGCCCTGCCAGTCGAACGGCGCGTTCGGGCCCGCGTTGAGTTGCGTGAAGAACTGGTCCAGCCGGGCCCGCGCCGTCGCGTTCCCGCCCATGCCGTTGATCAGGGCGGCCAGGTTCTGCGGCACCATCCACGTGTATTGAGCGGCGTTGCCCTCCTGGAAACCGGTCTGTCCGAACCCGCCGCCCATGGCCAGCGGGTCGCCCGCTGGGAAGGCGCCGTTCGCGTCCCTCGGTCGGATGTAACCGGTTGCGGTGTCGAACAGGTTCGACCAGTTCTGCGACCGGCCGGCGAACCGGTCGGCGACGGACCGTTGGCCGGTGGCCGCGGCGAGTTGCGATATGGCGAAGTCGGCGACCGTGTACTCCAGGGTTTCGGACGCGCCGTTGGGCACCGGCGAGATCGAGTCGGCCTGGGTGTTGGGGACGAAGCCCTTCGCGAGGTAGGCCGGGCCGGACGGGCGTTCCTGGTACCAGCCCTGGCCGGGCGCGCCGGTGCCCTCGGCACCGTGCACCATCTCGGCGACGGCGTGCCGCGCGTCGAAACCTGTTGCGCCGAAAGCGAACGCGCCGGCCAGGATCGGGTCGGCGGCGTCGCCGTTCATCACGCCGCTCTCCCCGTTGGCGACCGGCCATTTCGGGAGCCAGCCCATCTGGTCGCCGTCGCGCAGCAGGGATGCGGCCAGGTCGCTGGTCACGTCCGGGTCGAGTACGGCGAGCAGTGGGATCTGTGAGCGGTAGATGTCCCAGCCGGAGAAGTCGGCGTATTGGGCGTGGCCGCGCGGGAGGGTGTGGATCTTGCTGTCGAATCCGATGTAGCGGCCGTCGGTGTCGCTGAACAGGCTGGGGTGCAACAGGGAGTGGTACAGCGCGGTGTAGAAGGTGCGCTGCTCGGCGGGGGTGCCACCATGGATGTCGATCTTGCGGAGTTGCTGGTTCCAGGCTGCTCGGGTCGCGGCGGCCTGCTGGTTGACGTCGAAGTTCACGTTGCCCTCGGCCAGGTTCGCCCGGGCGCCGGCCTCGCTGACGAAGGACAGTGCAACACGGAAGCCCACCGTGGGGTTCTTACTTGCGTCGAAGGTGACGTAGCCGCCGGCTACCACGCCAGAACCGGAGGTGTCCTTGGAAGTGAGTGGCTCGCGTGCGGGGGATTGGCCGCCGCGTGCCGCCATTGACGTGCTGCCCGCACGTACTGCTGCCGTCGTCCCGCCCCATGTTCCGGTCGCGGTGAACGAACGGTCAAACTTCGCCGTGAAGTACACGGTGTACGAGTCGGGCTGACCGCAGAAGTGGCCGCTGGTCACCGATCCGGCGATCTCGTCGTCGCCGATGGTGTGGAAGGTCGCGCCGGACGAGCCGTTCTGGCTGCCGGCCACCTTCACCAGCAGTTGCGCCTGCGTCGTGCGCGGATAGGTCAACTGAGCCACGCCGGTGCGAGCGGATGCGCTCAGGTTGGCCTGAATCCGACTGCCGGCTGCCCCGAGGCCGACGCTGTATCGGCCCGGGCTGGCTTGCTCGTCGGTGTGCGCGAACGGTTCGCTCGTACTACTCGGATCGGCCGGCACCGCCCCGACCGCCGGCAGCATCGGGATGTCACCGGTGATCGGGCAGCCGACGCCCGACAGATGGGTCAGGCTGAACCCGGTGATCTGGTTGTCCGAGTAGGCATACCTGCCGCCTGATGGCCGACTGGGCGTGTCCGGACTGAACTGCACCATGCCGAACGGTGCCGACGCGCCCGGGAACGTGTCGACGGCGCCGACAACGGCACCGCCACTGCCGGTCCCGATGAACGGGTCCACGAGCGCGGCCGGATCGCCCGGCCGCGCGAGGGAGTCGGCGCCGGTCGTTGCCGTGGCGCTGCCGGAGTTGGTGCCAGAGTTCGCGCCGGGATTGGCGCCGGATTCGGTCCCGGAGTTGGCGCTGGATTCGGTCCCGGAGTTGGTGCCTGATTCGGTGCCGGCGTTGGTGCCGGAGGCGCCGGCTGCGGTCGTGCCGGAGTTCGTGCCGGAGTTGGCGCCGGCTGCGGTCCTGCCGAGGGTGCTGTCGACCGGCCCGGCGAGTGAGTCGACGGGGCCGGCTGTCGTGCCGCCGAGGGTGGCGCTCCCGGGTGCGGTGAGGGAGTCCGCGATGGTGGCTGCGGTCGCGCCGGGAGCGCCGGTGCCGGTTGTGGCGCCGGTGGCGGTGCCGGTGCTTGTCGCTGCCGCGCCGGCGAAAGTGCTGCCGGGTGCGGTGAGTGAGTCGGGGCTCGTCGCTGCGGTTGCTGTCAGGCCGGATAGGGCGGTGACCAGTGCCGTGGCTAGTGCCGTGCCGGCGAATAGGGTGCCGGTGCGCCGTGATGACAACGTTGTCAGCATGGTGACCCTTCGTATGCGACGACAGCTCGGGAGTGGCGAATGGCTTTGTAGCACCTTCGCCACTCCCGAGGTAGCCCCGAACAGCCGGAACCGCCCGAACCGTTTGGGTAGGCCTGACAGTCGGGACAGACCGAACGGTCAGCGCATGTCGCGTCGCGCGAGCAGGTTTGTCGAGCAGCTGAACCGGTCAGCCAATATCGAACCCGTCCGGTCGGCCACGATCGGCCGCCGGCAAGCCACGATCGACGCAGGCAGGCCGTGATCGGGCCGCCGGTCGCCACGATCAGCCGCCGGTCAGCCAGCATCGAGCCGGTCCAGTCAGTCAGGGTCGAGCCCGCCGGTCAGGATCGAGCTGCCGGTCGGTCGGGATCGAGCCCGCTCAGTCGGTCACGATCGAGCCTGCCGGTTGGTCGGGATCGAGCCGGCCCAGTCGGTCAGGATCGAGCCCGCCGGTCAGGATTGAGCCTGCCGGTCGGTCACGATCGAGCGCGCCCAGTTGGTCAGGATCGAGCCCGCCGGTCGGCCACGATCGAACCTGTCTGTCGGTCAGGATCGAGCCCGCCGGTCGCCCACGATCGAGCCAGCCCATTCGGCCACGGTCGGACTCCTCCGGTCCAATTCGATCGAATCGCTCGGCCGGTGCGAGGGTTCCAGCCGGGGGCGGGTGTGGTTCAGCCCGTCGGTGCTGTTGCGATGTTGTCCAACTGTTCGGCGGCGGGGCGGATCGGGAACAGGTCGCCGCCTGGTTCGA
>DATBCR010000626.1:0-14880 GCA_036270375.1 Pseudonocardiaceae bacterium
GGAAAGGTTGTGCACCAGCGGAATCGGCGTCGACCGGCTGGCTGTGACAGGTAACCCGTAGCCTGGCTCGGTGACCGACTACGTTGCCCGCGCCCGGCGGATCGCCGACGAGGTGCTGTTTCCGGCCGCCCTCGCGGTGGACGAGGCCGGCGTGGTGCCGGCCAGTCACTACCAACTCCTGGCCGACGAGGGTTTTTACGGCATCGCCGCACCGGTCGACTCCGGCGGTGCGGACGTCACCTTGCAGGACTTCCTGGCGGTGCTGGAGATCCTGGCCGGCGGCTGCCTCGCGACCGCGTTCATCTGGCTGCAGCACCAAGGAGTGGTCCGAGGCATCGCCGACACCACGAACCACCCAGTGCGCGACCGCTACCTACCCGGCCTCGTCCGCGGCGACCTGCGGGCCGGCGTCGCGTTCGCGGGCGCGATCCAGCAGCCACCACGACTGTGGGCGAAACACGTGGACGGCGGGTTCCTGCTGTCCGGCGACGCCCCGTTCGTCAGCGGCTGGCACACTATCGATTTGGTGCTGATCTCCGCTCACACATCGGACACCGGCACCGACGAGATCATCGTCAGCGGCGTGATCGAACCCCGCGCCACCCCCGGCCCAGCGGTCGAGCCGATGCGGCTGGTGGCGGCACAGGGCAGCGACACCGTCCGGCTGACGTTCAGCGACCACTTCCTACCGCTGACCGCCGTAACCGGCGAGGCGAGTCGAACGGATTTCCTTGCCTGGCAAGTGTTCGGCGCACGCGTGAACGGCACGCTGTCGCTCGGCATCACCGGCCGGTGCGTCAGGTTGCTCACCGAGACCGGCCACCACGACCTGGCAACGGCGCTCGGCGCACAGTTGGACGCCGTCCGCGCCGGTCTGGACGCCGCACTGGCCGACCCGCCGACCATGCCGGCCGCCCGAGCCGCCGCCAGCGAGCTTGCGTATCGGGCCGCCGGCGCCCTCGTGACAGCCGTTGGCAGCACGGCGATCCTGACCTCCCAGCACGCACAGCGACTCGCCCGCGAGGCGATGTTCACCCTGGTGGCGGCTGGGCGACCGCAGATCAAGGCGGCACTGGCCGGCCTGCTGGCCATCGCACCACCCTACCGCTGGTCCGGTCCATAGTGGGTTACCACGCCATCCGGGCCTGTTGGATCACAGGATGATTGCCTCGGCAAGGACAGCGTCGCGCAGTGTGGGCTTGAGCGTGCTGGCGGGCACCACATCGACATCGGCGCCGAGCAGTTCGGTCAGCTCTCTGCGCAGTCCGGCCAGTGACACGAGGCCGACGCCGTGGTCGACGTTGACGAGCAGGTCGATGTCGCTGGTGTCGGTGTCCTCGCCTCGGGCGACACTGCCGAAGACACGGATGTCGTGTGCCCCATGCTTGGCGGCCAGTTCGATGATCGCGGCGCGGTGGCGGCGTAGACATCGGCCGATGCGGGTGTCCGGAAGTCGATTGGCGGCGGTCACGGCGCCAGTGGCAGGGACACCGAGCTGGTGGCCAGGTTGACGGTGAGCGTCGGGCGGCCGGCCGGTCCGTTGATGAAGCCGTTGTCCGTGCCCGCGATGATCAAAGCCAGGGTGTGGCCGGCCGGCACGGTGTGGTCGGTCGTGTTCAGGGCGAACGTGATCGTGTGCGCCACACCGGGTGTGAGCGGCTGTTGGCTGGTCAGCGACGCGAAATGGCCCAGGTCCGCCCAACCACGCTCGAACACGTCAGCCGTCACGGTGGTCGTGTCGGAGGCCGTGTCGAAGTAGCATGCCGAGTCCGTCGCTGTGCTGTCGCCGAAGCAGGACTGGGTTGTCAACGTGGTGATGCCTTCGCCGCTGGCCGCGTAGTTGCGCATCGTCGTTGTGCCGTAGTCGACCAGTACCGCCGACAGGTGTGCGGCCGATGTGGACGGTGCCACCGTCAAGGTAACCGTTGTGGTACCGGAAACGGTCGTCGCGGCGGGCAGTGGGGGAGTCGAGTAGATGATCCGGTCCGACGCCGTCTTCGTCGGACCGGCGGCCCAGGCGGTGTCGTCCGCGCTCGGGTTGTCCGTGAAAACCGCTGTCGCACCAACGGAAGCCGTCCCCAACGTACCGACCCCTGTCACGCTGCCCGGATCGAGGTGCCACGTCGTGCGGGTCGTCCCCGGTATCGGCCAGCTCGCGTAGTCGACCCACTGGTCCGGTGCCCGCTCGACCGACGCCTGGGGATCGTTCTGCACGCCGTTGTCGATGCCCATCAGATAGTGGTCGAACCACCGGTGCAACTCGTCCACCCACGCGGAGCGGCGGAAGTCGAACGGGTCGACGTGGCCGGTCTGGGACAGCCAGATCATCTTCGGCACCGACGCCGGCAGCGCGTTCCACCACTGGCCGAAGTTGATCGTCATGACGTTGTAGTCGTTGACGCCATGCGTCGCGAACACGCTGGCGGTCACCTTGCCGGCGTTGGTCAGGTAGTCGCGCGGCCCGTAGGTCGACGCGGTGAAGTCGCCGTTCGACGGCGAACCGGCGTCGATCCCGCTCGCCACCGACGTGCACGCGCTGACCGTGCCGCTCGCCTCGACCTGGGTGGACAGCTGGCCGGGCGTCTCCCGCGACAGCGGCGCGCCGTCCGCCCGGAAATACGTGTACCAGTCGCTGATCGCGGAGATCGGCACGATCGTCCTCAGGCCCGCGATCCCGGTCGCCGCAACACCTTCGGCCACCGTGCCGTCCCACGACTTGCCGATCATGCCGACGCTGCCGTTGGACCAGTACGCCGTCGCCGTCGTCGAGCCGCTGACGCTCGTGAACGCGGTTCCCTTGCCGTTCAACCAGTTGATCACCGAAGTCGCCGACGTGACGTCCGACGGCCCGCCGACGTCGACACAGCCCTGCGAGCGATTCGTGCCGGCCAGATCCACCAGTACGACCGCGTAGCCGCGCGGCACGAAGTAATTGTCGTAGTACAGCGGGAAACCCACCGGACGGCCGGCCGAATCGTACGTCTTCGTCTGGAACTGGTTGCCGCGCCCGCAACACAAGAAGTATGGGCTGGCGTCCATGATCACCGGGATCTTGGCCGTCGTGTCCAGTTCGCGCGGCCGGATGATGTCCGCCGCGACCCGCACGTGCCCGCCGGGCTGTCCGGCCGCGGTCAGCCCGGTGTCCACCCACACCGACTGGCGGATGGCGTTGGCGTAGGAGAACGTGTCCTCGGTCGCGCCGTGCCGCGCCGGCGCCGGGTGCGCCATGTGCACCGCAGCGACAGATGCCGGGGCGACGGTGAGCGCGGTCAGCAGGATCGCCGCGAGGCCAACCACCGACAGCAGCACGTGACGTCTCACCGGACACCTCCGGAACAGACCGTAGGCAGCCCGCCGGCGCGCCATCAGCTTCGAAAGTAGGAACCGATCAACATGTGAAGGTCACGAATGGCCGGACACCTCGTGCGGCGTGTACGGCTCCGCCAGCAGCGCCACCTCGTCGTCGGTCAGGTGCACGTCCAGTGCCGCCAGCGCGTCGTCGAGATGGTGCGGCTTGGTCGTGCCGACGATCGGCGCGGTGACCACCGGATTGCGCAGCACCCACGCCAGCGCCACCCGCGCCCGAGGCACCCCGCGCGCCGCGGCCACCTCGGCCACCCGCTCGACGATCACCCGGTCCGTGTCCCGGTAGAGTGTCCCGCCGAACACGTCGGTCTCGGCGCGGGCCGTGCTCTCGCCCCAGTCCCTTGTCAGCTTGCCCCTGGCCAGCGGGCTCCACGGGATCACGCCGACACCCTGGTCCGCGCACAGCGGCAGCATCTCCCGCTCCTCCTCGCGGTACAGCAGGTTGTAGTGGTTCTGCATGCTCACGAACCGGGTCCAGCCGTTGCGCTCCGCGACGTGCTGCGCCTTGGCGAACTGCCACGCCCACATCGACGACGCGCCGATGTAGCGGGCCTTGCCCGCCCGCACCACGTCGTGCAGCGCCGACATGGTCTCCTCGATCGGCGTCGTCGGGTCCCAGCGGTGCGTCTGGTACAGGTCGACGTAGTCGGTGCCCAGCCGCCGCAGGCTGTTGTCGATCTCGGCGAAGATCGCCTTGCGGGACAGGCCGCCGCCGTTCGGGCCGGGTCGCATCCGGCCGTGCACCTTGGTGGCCAGTACGATCTCGTCCCGGTCGGCGTACTCGGCCAGCGCCCGGCCGGTGATCTCCTCGCTCGCGCCGTCGGAGTACACGTTGGCGGTGTCGAAGAAGTTGATGCCGGCCTCGACCGCCCGCCGGATGAACGGCCTGCTCTGCTCCTCGTCCAGGGTCCACGGATGGTTGCCCTGGGTGGGGGCGCCGAAACTCATGCAGCCGAGGCAGATCCGCGAGACGTCGAGTCCGGTCGAACCGAGCTTCAGATAATCCACGTGGGCGAGACTAGCGGCGCCGCGACATGTCCGCCGTGAGGTTTTCGCCGCGGTGAAAGTTCCACGCTGTGGGCTTCGTTACGATTTCGTGTCCCGAAGCTCCGTACTTACCGGGCCGGGCCGCGTACCTCCCTGATAGTCAATCGAGACAGCCAGTCCAGTCAGTCCAGTAAGGCCAGTCAGATAGTTCAGACAGTTCAGACAGTTCGGAGACAGACACATGGCGGTGCAGTTCAGTCGGCGTGATCCAGGCAAGGACTCGATGGCCGATGACACCTACCAGCCGGCCCTGCCGCAGCGGATCCTGGACCGGCACGGCGCCCGGGTGCTGAGCCCGAGCACATCGGTGGTGGCCGCGGGCTGGGCGCCACCACGACCCACCGTCTACCGCTCCGCGAGCCTGCTGATCCCGGAGGACATCCTGCGGGACGGCGAGATCCTCGCCGTGATCAACCGGGTGCTCGGCGAGGCCGGACTGCAACTCGTACTGCCGCCGCCGCTGGCCCGCCTCGGCGAGGACCTGTTGCCCTATCTCGATTATCTCGACCAGCTGCCCCGCGCGGTCGCGCTGCGGGTCCGGCCGGGCGCGCCGCCGACGGAGGTGGACTCGTGGACCGGGCTGCAACGGCTGCGGGCGGCCGCGTCCGGCGAGCAGCCGCTGCTGCCACCCGCCGTCGTGGCGCGGATCTCGGTGGAACACGTGCTGGCCAGCACCGTCACCATCACCGGCACGCCTGGTTCCTGGGAGTCCAGCGGTGTCGGGGCGGGCGACTCGTACGTGCGGGCACGCGTCGGCAACCGCATCCCGGTCGCGCTGGCCGCCGAGCCGCCGCACCGCCACCCGGCCGCCGAGGTGCCCGGCCGCCGCCCGGTGATCGCCGTCGTGGACACCGGTATCGCGCCGCACCCATGGTTCGGCATCCCGAACCGCACGCAGGCCCCGCCGGCCGGCGGGTTCCTCGCCGTGCTGCCCGGCCTGCAGCAGGCGATCCTGACCCAGGAGGAGTACCAGGCGAACTGGCAGCCGACCCAGTTCCTGCTCGACTACTGGGACGCACCCGTGTCGTCCGAGCCGCTGATCGGCGACGTGGACACCGACACCGGCCACGGCACGTTCATCGCCGGCATCATCCGCCAGGTCACGCCGGACGCCACCGTGCTCGCGGTCCGTGTGACCCACAGCGACGGCGTGATCTACGAGGGCGACGTCCTGCTGGCGCTCTGGCGGCTGTACGCCCAGGTCCGGTACGCGCAGCAGCACGGTGACCCGCACCAGTTGATCGACGTGGTGTCCCTGTCGCTCGGCTATTTCGACGAGTCCCCGACCCCCGGCGGCTACACGGGTCACCTTGCTCAAGTGGTCGGTCACCTGATCCACCACGGCGTACTCGTGGTGGCGGCGGCCGGCAACGACTCGACCACCCGCCGGTTCTACCCGGCCGCGTTCGCGAGCGTGCTGACGCTAAGCATCGACGGCGGCCCGCCGGTACTCAGCGTCGGCGCGCTGAATCCCAACGGCAGCAAGGCATTGTTCAGCAACGACGGCTCGTGGGTGCACTACTGGGCGACGGGTGCCGCGGTCATCAGCACGTACCCGGTGGACGTGCAGGGCAGCGAGGCACCCGACCACACCGAGCCGAGTCCGAACTTGCCCGGCCTGCCGCAGCGGCGGGACGGCCTCGACCCGGACGACTTCTCGTGCGGATTCGCGGTGTGGGACGGCACGTCCTTCGCCGCGCCGCTGGCCGCGGCGAAACTGGCGGCGGCGTTGCTCAAGGACGCGGCCGTCGACCCGAATCTCGGGCTCGCCGCGACCGACCGGCAGGTGATGGTCGATCGGGCGACCGCGGCAAGCAAGACGATCGGCTGAAGGGGCGGACCATGCCGACGAGTCACGCGAGACAGGCGGCCGCCGACGGCCCGACAATCGCCGGACCGACGACACCGGACAGTGATCAGTATCTCCGGCTGGCGATGCTGCTTGAGGACGCGCGGGCCGGCGACCGGACGGGCATAGACGCGATCGTGCGCGAGCTGACCCCGCTGCTGTGGCACGTGGCCCGGTCCGAGGGCCTTGACGAGGAGGCGAGCGCCGACGTGGTGCAGGGCGCGTGGCTGAGCCTGCTCGGTTCGCTGCACGACATCCACAGCCCGGTCGCGCTGACGAGTTGGCTCATCACGGTCACCAAGCGCGAGGCGTGGCGGGTCAACGGCCTGCGCAAGACCGAACGGGCCGACGAGGACGTACTGGCCCAACTGCCCGACCCGGCCGCCCGGCCGGACGAGTGGGCGGTCGCCGACGACCAGCGCAAACAGCTGTGGCGGGCGGTCGCGCAGCTCTCCGACCGCTGCCAGCGGCTGATGCGGGTGGTCGCGTTCACACACCGCCCGAGCTACCAGGAGGTCGGCGTCGCGCTCGGTATCGCCCGGGGCAGCATCGGCCCGACGCGGGGCCGGTGCCTCGCCCGACTGCGGGCGCTGCTGGCCATGGACACCGAGGGAAGTTGGCGGTGAGCGCGATGGATTCGGTGGACGCCAAGTCGGCAGGCGAGCCCCTGGACGAGATGGATGTGCTGATCCTGCAAGGGGTCCGTGGCCTGTGGGACGCGTTGGACCCGGTGCCGTCGACGCTCCTCGAACAGATCAGCTTCGCGATGGACCTGGAGTCGGCCGACTTCGAGGTGCTCAAGCTGACCGAGCGGATGCGTTTCGCGGCGGCGCGGGGTGAGGAACAGAGCCGCCTGATCACGTTCGACAGCGACACGGTCACGATCATGATCAAGATCGACCTGAACCGGAACGGCACCGTCCGGCTGGACGGCTGGCTCACCCCGCCCGCGAGCCACCCAATCGAACTGCGCACCACGGACGGTTCCCTGACCACCGATTCGGACGACGGCGGCCGTTTCGCGCTGGACGGCATCCGCCCCGGAATGGCACAGCTCGTGGTCCGCCCGACTGGCACAATGCCGGACGTGCGAGGTCGCACGGTCACCACGCCGTCGATCGTCTTGTAGCTCGCGAGCCGTCCGGAGGCAGGATGCCGGGTCCGCAGTGGCAGGTACTGGACCCGGGTGTGCGGGCGCGGGTCCAGGACCTGCACGAACGTGGCGTTGCCGCGATCAACGCGGGTCGGATCGGCTCCGGCGGCCGGTTGTTGCGCGCCGGCCTGCGACAGCTCGGCTGGCCGCACACCACGGATTCGGGCGATTCGGCCGCGCTCACGGCCCGCATCCTGATCAGCCTCGCCCCGGTGGAGATCCAGCGCGGCAACACCGACGCCGGCCTCGGCCTGCTGGCCGAAGCCGGCCGGCTGGTCGCGCCTTCGGATCGTGGCCTGCTGCTGCAACAGCGGGGCCTGCTGCTGGTGCTGGTCGGTCGCCTTGCCGACGGGCTGGCCGCGATGGACCAGGCGATCCCGCTGCTGGCCGGCAACGGGGGTTCGGCGGTGCTGGCCAGGACCCTGCTCAACCGGGCGATGCTGCACCACATCGCCGGCCGCGCCCGCCTTGCCAACGCGGACCTGGACCGCTGCGAACCGATCGCCCGCGCGCACGGCATGGATCGGTTGCTGGCCAAGGTGATGCACAACCGCGGCTGCTGCGCCCTGCTCACCGGCGACATCCCGGGCGCGCTGCGCGACCTCGAAGCGGCGCGGGCCGGTTTCGCCGTACACGCCGAACAGCTCCTGCCGGTGGTCGCCGTCGACCGGGCACGGGTGCTGCTGGCCGCAGGCCTGTGCACGGAGGCGGTGACCGAGCTGGACGGCGCGCTGGCCCTGTTCCGAGGCCAACGCCTGACCCAGGAGTACGGCGAAGCGGAACTGGCCAGGGCGCAGGCGGCACTCGCGGTCGGCGACCCGACCGGTGCCCGGCTGTGGGCCCGCCGCGCGGAACGCCGATTCCGCCGCCGTGGCAACGAAACCTGGGCCGCGGTCGCGATGCTGGCCCGCCTGCGCACCGACTTCCCGACCGACCGCCGTGGCGCGACCGCGTTCCGCGCCGACGCCGACAGCCTGGCCGCCAGGCTCGCGGAACTTGGCCTACCCAACGACGCCGAAGCAGCGGCACTGCTGGCCGCGAGGGCCAGCATCGTCCTCGGCCGGCACACCGAGGCCGCCACCGCGCTCACCGCCCATCCAGGACCGGCGGCCCTGCTGGACACCCGCCTCCTGCGCACGCTGGCACTGGCCGAACTGGGCCGGGCAACGGGCAACCGGGGCCAGACGTTCCGACAGGCAAGAGCCGGCCTGGCCCTGTTACGCGAGCACCGGGGCAGATTCGGCAGCGTCGACCTGCAGACCGGCACCGCGGCCCTCGGTTCCGAACTGGCCGCGATCGGCCTGGCGGAGGCACTGGCACGACCGGTTCCGGCCCAGGTCTTCCGATGGCTGGAACTGTCCAGGGCGCAGGCATTCGGCCTGCGATCCGTGCGCCCGCCAACGGATCCGGTGATCGTGGACGCGGTAGCCGAACTGCGCCAACTGGACCGTGTGGTCCGCGAAGCCGAACTGGCCGGCCGCACCGAACCGGCGGCCCGCCGCCGATGCGTCGAACTGGCACGGACGATCCGAGCCCACGGCTGGCAGGCGGACGGCTGGCAGGCGGACGGCGTCGGCCAACGTCACGCGGCCGCCGACTTCGCAGCGGTGGCGGCGGAACTGGCCGCCCGCGACAGCGCGATGATCAGCTACCTCGTCCACCGCGACCGACTGCGAGCCCTGCTGGTCGTCGACGGCAAGGCGACCCTGCATCACTTGGCTCAGTGGCCACGGGTGGCCGAGGCGATCGGCCGGCTGCGCAGCGACCTGGACGCCCTGTGCGGCCGTTCACTGCGGTCGTCGCTGGACGTGGTGGTGCGCTCGTCCGCCCGCCGCCAACTGGACGTACTCACCGAATCGCTGCTGGGGCCGATGACCGCCCGCCTCCGCGACCGGGATGTCGTGGTGGTGCCGACCGACACGCTGTCCGGCATGCCGTGGGGCCTGCTGCCGACCCTGCGCGGCCGCCCGGTGACGGTGACCCCGTCGGCCACCGCATGGCTGTACGGCCAAGGCAGCACGCTACCGTCGGCGCCCGGCCCGCCACTGCTGATCGCCGGCCCGGACCTGGCCTACGCCGACGCCGAGATCACCGCGATAGCCAAGCTCTACCCGGACAGCACGGTCCTGGCCGGCCCGATGGCGACGGTGGCCGCCGCGCTGCCGGCACTCGCCGGCCGGCCGGTCGCCCACATCGCCGCGCACGGCCACCACGACCAGGAGAACGTCCTGTTCTCCCGCCTCGACCTGTCCGACGGCCCGCTGATGGCGTACGACATTCAAGAACTCGGCGCCGCACCGGACCACGTTGTGCTGTCCTCATGCGACGTCGGCCGCATGGTGGTCCGCACCGGCGACGAAATCCTCGGCTTCACGGCGGCCCTCCTCTACAGCGGCACGAGAACCGTCGTGTCGAGCGTCGCGAGAGTTCCGGACGACGCGGTGACCGACGTCATGTACGCGTACCACCGCGCTTTGTCCAACGGCGTGCCGTCGCCCCGCGCCCTCGCCGACTGCACGGCGAACGATTCCCTGATCCCGTTCGTCTGTTTCGGCGCCGGCTAGCCGAACGCGTGCCGAGAAAATGAGACCCCATTCGGTCGCGTTCGAGAACTGTTCGCACTGGAAAGAAACGCGTGGGCCGGGTCACCCGCTTAGCGGACGACCCGGCCCACGACCGATCCAAACCAAAGCAACCAACCGAACTCCGACGAGCTACTTGGCCTTCCGGCCTTTGCCCGGCGAAGCCTGGGCGGCGTCGAATGCCGAGATGACGGCGGCCGGGATACGTCCCCGGTCCGACACGTCATGCCCGTTCTTCTTCGCCCATTCGCGGATCGCCTGCGTCTGCTCACGGTTGCGACCACTACCGGTGGACCCACCGGCAGGAGCGCCGCCGCGCTTGACCCGACCACCGGTCCGGCGGGCGGAGGCGATGAACTCGGAAAGGTGGTCCCGCAGGTTGCTGGCATTGTCCCCGTTGAGGTCGATCTCGTAGGACACGCCATCCAGGCCGAAGGTGACGGTTGCGATGTCGTTGCTGGACGAGCCGTCCAGGTCATCCACCAGTTGGACTAGAACTTTCTGGGCCATGTGATTCCTTGCGTCTTTCTCTCGACGGAACGCCGGCGGCCGTCCCAGCAGGCGTGAGGGTAACTGCTGGGAGGAGTATAAAACGTCGATACCGCCAAACGAGTGACCGGGGTCCAAGGTGTGTCGGAAAGGTTGCCGAACCCCTGCCTATTCCGTGACGCGTGGTAACCGACCAGTGCCCACTTGGCTGCGGTTACTGGTTCTCTACGGCGATCCGCGCCAGTCGCTGCGGCGTCGGCCAGCGCACATTCCACGCCCATCCAAACCGCTCGAACCACGAGATCAGACGGGCCGAAATGTCCACCTGACCACGCAATACGCCATGTCGGGCGCAGGTCGGATCGGCATGGTGCAGGTTGTGCCACGACTCGCCGAAGGACAGGATCGCCAGTGGCCAGAAGTTAGCCGATCGGTCGCGCGCCACGAAGGGCCGGGCGCCGATCATGTGACAGATCGAATTGATGGACCACGTGACGTGGTGCAGCACGGCCACCCGAACGAGGCCGGCCCAGAACAACGCGGTCACCGCACCCCACACCGACCAAGAAATCAGTCCGCCGAGCAGGGCCGGCAACGCAAGGCTCGCCGTCGCCCACCACATGAATGAGTCACTGACCCAGGCGATGTCCCGGTCCGCCGTCAGGTCCGGCGCGAAACGGGCCGCATTGGTGCGGTTGCGGTCGAACAGCCAACCGACGTGCGCGTGCACGAAACCGCGCGCGACCGCGGCCGGCGACGTGCCGAAACGCCACGGCGAATGCGGATCGCCCTCTTTGTCGGCGAATGCGTGGTGGCGGCGGTGGTCGGCGACCCAGTCGATGACCGGCCCTTCCATCGCGAGGCTGCCGGCGATGGCGACCGCGATCCGCAGCGGGCGATTCGCCCGGAACGAACTGTGCGTGAACAGCCGGTGAAAGCCCACCGTCACACCCAGCCCGGACACCAGATAAAAGCCGACCGCGAGACCGATATCGGTCCACGTCAGGCCCCATCCCCACGCGAGCGGCACAGCGGCGAGCAGTGCCAGGAACGGCACCACCACGAACACCTGCACCAACACTTGCTCGGTCGAGCTTCGCCGCCCGTCGAACACGGGCTTCGAATCCGAACCGGCATCGGTCGGCGCGGTCAGTTGGCTGGTTCCTGTCATAAAGCCGGCACCTCGTCATCGTCGGGCGGGAAGCGGCCGGCGGTCCGGCAGCCTAGATCTCCTACATAATGTAGGACTTAGCATGTTGCCGGCGTCAAGGCGCGGCTGCGATGCGAAGGGAATCCGCGGTACACGGACGGCCGTTGGCCAGAGGTCCGGAGCCACCGCCACGGCACCTCACCGAGGGCCGTATCTGGAGGCTACGCCTTAGAGGTCACGCAAGTAGGCGTCTGCTGCCCGGTGCATGGACACGGGCACGGGTTGGTGATCATGAAGTTGTCGACGCTTCGTGATCACCAGGAGTACCCGTGCCCGCCCTACCATCATGGCTGACCCGACCCCTCTGGAACCAATTCGCCGCGCTGCTACCCCCACGACCAGTCTTCGACCCGACCCATCCGCTGGGATGCCACCGTCGCCGCATCGACGACCGGATCGTGTTCGACAAACTCATTCAAGTCCTGCGGTTCGGCTGCTCCTACGAGGCGATCGCCGACTCGACCTGCTCGGCCTCCACCATCCGCAACCGCCGCAATGAGTGGATCAAGCAGGGGATCTTCTCCCAACTCAAGCAGATCGTGTTGGACGCCTACGACCGGATCGTCGGGCTGCTGCTGGAGAACCTGTCCGTGGATGGCAGCATCACCAAAGCTCCCGGCGGTGGCGAGTGCGCCGGTCGTTCCCCGGTCGATCGCGGTAAACAGGGCCTGAAACGCTCCACCATGGTGGAGGGATACGGCATCCCGATTGGGCGGGTTCTGGCCGGCGCCAACCGGCATGACTCGCCGCTGCTGCCCCCGACACTGGACAAACTCGCCGATCTTGGCCCGCTACCCGAGGACATTGTCGTGCATCTGGACGCCGGCTACGACTCGGACAAGACCCGAGCGGAGTTGGCCGGTCGCGGCATGACCGGCCAAATCGCACACAAAGGTGATAAGGCTCCGATTCAGGCCAGTCAGAGGTGGCACGTCGAACGAACTCACGCCTGGGAGAATGCGTTCAACCGGCTGCAACGGTGCTACGAACGATGTGAGCAGGTGATCGACGCGTTCTTCGACCTCGCCGACACGATCATCACCGTACGTAGTCTGATCCGTCGCGCCTGGACCACGCACCGGTGGGACACCCGACCCGAACGTCGGCCGTGAAGATCACCAACTTGCGCGGCCTCTTAGTCACGGGTCGTGGTGACGGCGCTCGGCCGAACACCACGGCCACTCCGGCCACCAACACGGCCGCCAGCCCGACAACAACAGCGACACCCACCCGCAGCAGCAGAGCGCCGATCGCCGCGCCCGCGAGCATGCAGACGACCGACCCGATTCGGCGGTGCGGACTCGACCCACCGAGCACGCTGTCCGCGGCCAGACCGGTCAGTGTGAGTGTCAGCACAGTCGTGGTCAGATCGGCGACACCCAACCGCCGGACCGTGGCGTTCTGCAGCCCGAAACAGACGCCGAGCGGCGCGACAAGGAACAGGCCGGGGCGTCCGCCGGCCGGCAGCACAGTCACCGCCACCAGGACCGCCGCGACCGCCAGAATCCCGGCCTGGACACCCAATGCCGCGCACAGCCACACCCTCGGCCGGCCGTCCAGTCGCCGCGCCACCAGGCCACCCACCACGGCCCCCGCCAGAAACCCGGCGATCGCCACCGCGGGCGTCACGGGGGAAACGCCGGAATGCGGATCGAGCGTCAATCCGAAGAAGACGACATTCCCGGTCATGTTGGCCACGAAAACGTGACCCAGCCTCAGGTAGCTGACCGCGTCGATCAGCCCGGTCACCGCCGTGAGCGTGAGCAGCGCACCGACCAGCCACCGCCGATCGATCGGCGCTGTCACGGCCACCGAACCTCCCTGATCTCACTGTGCGGTAACCATGATCGCACCGCGTGCAACGTCCGGCCGGTTCAGTTCCGTCCTGTCCAAGGAAAGGAATCCGCGATGACCCGACGGCGTACCCTCCTGGCGATCCTGGGCGCCTGCCTGCTTGCCGGCTGCGCGACCCAACCCGTGATCCAGGTCGCGGCCGGCTCGCCGACGGCATCCACGACCCCGACCTGCCCGTCGACCCTGCCGCGCACCTTCCCGGATGTGCCCGGCTCGGCGATGGTCCCCGGCACGCCGACCATCGCGGCCATCTGCCGCTACGCCGGCACGAACGACACGGCACCCGACACCCTCAGCCAGTCGGCGACGATCACCGGCGACCGGCTGAGGGCCCTCGTCACCGGCCTGAACGCGTCCCGCCCGTTCCCGTCCGGCGCCTACAACTGTCCGGCCGATCTCGGCCTGTACGACCTGATCGTGTTCGGCTACCCGTCCGCGGGCCCGGTCGACGTGCGCGTGTCCGTCAGCGGATGCACTCCCGTGACGAACGGCCACCAAACCATGCGCCTGGACCCTGACGTATTCACCGAGATCACCACGATCGTCGGCGAATCCAGGCACTGATCAGCAACCGGGGGACTGGGCGGTGTCCAACGGCGGCAGCGGACCCGACCGGTGCAGCACCAGATATCCGTGATCCTGATAGACCACCTGATATCCGTGGCCCTCGAGATAAGCGACCCGCTGCTGCTGATCCGCCAGCCCGCAGAACGGAAACACCGGCCGTTCGACATCGGCGAGGACCCACGGCGCCCACCGCGGCAGCCGATCCCACAACAACACCGTCGTCCGACCGGTCAGTTGCGGACCCAGGTTGTTGACAGCCTCCACCATTACCCCAGACGGCACCCGTTCAACGGCCGATGCCGCCGCCCGCATATCGGCATCCCGCTGCCACGACGACACATCCGTCAACGGCGCGAACGCGAACAGATGCACCATCCACACCGAGATCACCACCACGGTGACACCCCACAGCGGCCCGACCCATGTCAACCGATCCCGCCTGGCCAACCGGGCCACCGCATCCACGCCCGCACACAACAACGGAACCACCACAAAAGCATTGTAGTGAAAATCAAGCCCCCACCAGTTCGGCGCACCCGCCAGCATCCGCTCCGCCAACAACGGCAGCACCGCCAACAAATACGGCGAGAACAACGCGGCAAATCCCGCAATCGCGAACAAATATATCACAGTGTGGACCTTGATCCCGGGCGAGACCAGAGTGTCGGCCGCGACAAGAGGGTGAGTCAACATCTGCCAGGCCGCGCTGGGCAAAGTGGGTCCGAACTGTCCGTAACGCCAATAGAAAACGGCCCGACTCCCG
>DATBCR010000627.1:0-4127 GCA_036270375.1 Pseudonocardiaceae bacterium
CTAGACTGGCCTGACATGGTTGCTGACGTGGTACTTGCGGGGCCGGACGGGCTCGGCGAAGCCGCACCGCGCGCCGCGGATTCCGCTGGCACGGCGCGGGAACCGGGCCGTGCGCGGACACGGGGACGCGGCCGGCGGATCACGTCGATCACGCTGTTCGTGATCGGCTGCGTCGTCAGTGGCCTGTGCCTGCTGGTTCTGGTCGCGAGCTGGTACGACGACCAGCAGATCACCGCGCACCGGGGCGAAGCGGTGGCCGATGTGTTGTCCGTCTCGTTCAACCGCACCGCCGTGCGCTTCGTCACGCCGAACGGCACCGTGAACATCTCGTCCAACGGCGTGCTCTACCCGCTCGGCCTGGCCGCGGGCGAGCGGGTCCGCGTCGAGTACGACACCGCGAACACCGAACTGGTCCGGGTCGCCGGCCGGGACGCGCGGCTGGCGTTCCTGCCGGTCGGCACGTCGCTGCTGGGCTGCTGGGCGGTGCTGCTGCCGGTGATCTGGCTGCTGCGGCGAAAGCCGAGGCGCTAGCGGTTCGCGGCGCCGGCGCTAGAGGTTCGCGGCGGCGTCCCGCCACCAGCCCAACACCTCGTCGGCCACCCCGGGTGCGGCCACCAGCATGCCGTCCACCGGTAGCGACGTCGACCCGCCGTGCCGGTCGAGCACCACCGCGCCGGACTCCAGCGCCAGCGCCATCCCGCCGGCCACGTCCCACTCGTGCACGCTGTGCAGCACGACGGCGGCCGCGTGGCCGAGCGCGACCTGCACCACGGCCAGCGCCGCCGAACCGAGGATGCGCACCCCGGCGTGGGCCGCGGCGGCCCGTGCGATGAACCCCGGCATGCCCGGCCACGGCGCGCCGGTGGTCAGCTCGGTGCAGACGATCGCGCCGGCCACCCCGGTCCGTGCCGGCAGGGTGACCGGGGTGCCGTTGGCCCGCGCGCCCCGCCCCCGTGCCGCCGCGTAGATCTGGCCCCGGTACGGATCGGCGACCACGCCGACCACCGGCCCGTCCGCGTCCACCAGCGCGAGGCTGTAGGCGCACCACGGCACGCCCGCCACGTAGTTCGCGGTGCCGTCCACCGGGTCCACCACCCACCGGTAGGCGGACTCGGCGACCCCCATGTCGGCGCCGAACTCCTCGCCGACCACCGGGATCCCAGGGAACTCCGCGGTGAGGACCCGCCTGGTGTGCCGTTCGAGGGTCCGGTCGGTGTCGGTGACCCAGTCGAACGGGGAGTCCTTCGCGGTTGGCCGGGCGCCCCGCCCCGCGGTCGCGGTGATCACGTCGGTCGCGTCGTTGGCCAGCCGGCCGGCAACTTCGAGGGCGTGGGAGATGAGTCCGGGCGCGACGCGTCGAGAGTGTCGCGAGGACGAGACCGTCATGCTGCCCCAGCGTGATGGGCCAGGATTGCCGCGACACGACCGGAAGGTGACGTACCGACGATCACCTGGACACGTCTTCGGACTGTGACGGCGGGCCGTACTCTCCGGTGCATGTCACGTGCCAGCCTTGACAAGGACCCGCACGAGGTCGCCGCCATGTTCGACGGCGTGGCGCAACGCTACGACCGGACCAATTCGGTGGCGAGCCTCGGTCTTGACCGGCACTGGCGCTCGGTGACCCGCCGGGTGCTGGATCTGGTGCCCGGCCAGAAGGTTCTAGACGTCGCGGCCGGCACTGCGGTGTCCACGGTCGGCCTCGCCGAGTCGGGTGCCTGGTGTGTCGCCGCGGATTTCTCGCTCGGCATGCTCGAGGAGGGCAGGGACCGCGCGGTGCCGAAGGTGGCAGCGGACGCGCTGCGGCTGCCGTTCGCGGACGGCGTGTTCGACGCGGTGACGGTGTCCTTCGGGCTGCGCAACATGAGCGACACGGTGGCCGCGCTGACCGAGCTGCGCCGAGTGGCCAAACCCGGCGGCCGGCTGGTGGTGTGCGAGTTCTCCCGGCCGGTGTTCCGGCCGTTCCGGTTCGTGTACCTGAACTATCTGATGCGCGCGCTGCCCGCGATCGCCGGCCGGGTGTCGTCCAATCCGGCGGCCTACCGCTACCTCGCCGAGTCCATCCGGGCGTGGCCGGACCAGCGCTCGTTGGCCCGCCTTGTGGCCAGGTCCGGCTGGGGCGACGTCGAGTGGCTGAACCTGACCGGCGGCATCGTCGCGCTGCACCGGGCGATCAACCCACCCGTCGGGTGAAGGGCGTCACACCGACGCGTCCGCATACACTCGCGAACGGCCCCACCTGGAAATCCGAGGAGTAGTCAGCATGCCCAGTCGCCGTCGAGCGGACGAGGACGCCGAGGTCATCGTGGTTGGGGCCGGCCCGGCCGGTGCCACCGCGGCCACCTACCTCGCGCGCAGCGGACTGGATGTGCTGCTGCTGGAGAAAAGCACGTTCCCGCGCGAGAAGGTGTGCGGCGACGGGCTCACCCCGCGTGGCGTGAAGCAGCTCATCGACATCGGGATCGACACCCGCGAGGAGGCCGGCTGGCTGCACAACCGAGGCCTGCGGGTGATCACCGAGCACCACAACATGGAGCTGGACTGGCCGGACCTGGCCGACTTCCCGCCGTACGGCGTCGTCCGGACCCGGTCCGACTTCGACGAACTGTTGGCGCGCAACGCACAGCGCACCGGTGCCCGCCTGCTGGAGCGGACGAACGTGACCGGCGCGATCACCGACGACCGCACCGGCCGGGTGGTCGGCGTGCGAGCGACGGCCGGACCGGACAAGGTGCCGGTGACTTACCGGGCGCCGCTGATCCTGGCGTGCGACGGCGTTTCCGCCCGGCTCGCGCTGTCGGTCGGCATCGACAAGCGGGACGACCGGCCGATGGGCGTCGCGGTCCGCCGGTACTACGTCAGCCCGCGCACCAAGGACGACTACCTTGAGTCGCACCTGCAGCTGATGGACCGCTCGGACCCCGCCAACCCGATGCAGTTGCCCGGGTACGGCTGGATCTTCGGCATGGGCGACGGCACGGCGAACGTCGGTCTCGGCATCCTGTCCACGTCCGGCGCGTTCCGGTCGACCGACTACCGGGCATTGATGCGGTCCTGGCTGGCCGGCCTACCCGAGGAATGGGGCCTCACCGAGGAGAACGCCACCGGCAAGATCGGCGGCGCCGCACTGCCGATGGGCTTCAACCGCACCCCGCACTACCGCGACGGCCTGCTGCTGGTCGGCGACGCCGGCGGCATGGTGAACCCGTTCAACGGCGAGGGCATCGGTTTCGCCATGGAGACGGCCAAGATCGCCGCGCAGTGCGTCACGCAGGCGTTGGCCCGGCCGGACGGCCCGTCCCGGGAGCGGGCGCTGCTCGGCTATCCGCAGGCGTTGCGCCAGTCCCTTGGCAGCTATTACCGGCTGGGCAACGTGTTCAGCCGCCTGATCGGCAACCCGTCCGTCATGCGCGCACTGACCAAGCACGGCATGCCGCGCGTCCTGTTGATGAAGCAGGTGTTGAAACTGATGGCCGGCCTGTACGACGCCCGCGACGGCGACCTGACCGACCGCATCATCACGACAGCGACCCGGCTGGTGCCCAGCGTCTGACGTCCGATTTCTTGAACGCATGACGTCCGGTCGGTCCGAAACCGATAACCCAATCGGTTGGCGCACGTGGTGGACCCAGTGCGGACCGCGATAATCAGCGTGGTCCTGGTCGACCTCTGGGGGTGGCGTGTCGATTGAGGATGTCGTCGCCGGCCTGCGCGGTGTCCTGGACCGAATTGAGCTGGCCAAGCTCCATGCGTCTCAGGCCGTCGTGGCATGGAACCGCGCAGCTTCCGGATATTCGGCGACGACGGCTGGCTCCAGCCAGCAAGAGGCCCTCGATCTGGCGTTGTTCGACAAACACGTGCGGCGACAGATCCATGATGCTGTTGAACTGATCGGTCGGGCCGAATCCTATGTGAGCGAGATCATCGGTCGCCTCATCGGCGCGAGCCCGGCGCCGGTCGTCCAGCCCGCCGTACGAGGCGGCCAGACGCAGCGGTCGGGGCGACGAATGGTGGGATGCGGCGGAACGGTTCGCGCGGGACTTGGGTCTGGTCGCAGCCGAATCCCGTGCCGCCCTCGAACTGTCGAAGCACATTGAGATCAAGCTTGCGATGCGGATGCGGGCACC
>DATBCR010000628.1:0-1640 GCA_036270375.1 Pseudonocardiaceae bacterium
AGGGTCCACTGGTTGGTGGCCGGGTTGTAGAGTTCCGCGCTGGCCAACGGAAGTCCGCCGTTCACACCGCCGGTCACGAGTACTTGGCCGTTGCGCAGGAGCGTCACGGTGGCGAAGCCTCGGGCGACGTGCATGCTCGCCGCGACGGTCCACGCACCGGTGGTGGGGTTGAACAGTTCGGCGCTGGTGCCCTGTCCGCCAACGGCAAGGACCCGGCCGTCACCGAGCAGGGTGGCGGTCTGGTAGCCGGTGGCCTGGTGCGGATCACTGGCCACCGTCCAGGTATTGCCGGCCGCGGCGGCCGCCGGTGACGCGACACCGGCCACCAACGCGCACACGGCGGCGAATCCGCACCCGGCCACCTGTAACGATCGTCGCATCCACGGAGCCCGCACGGTGTCTCCTCCTCGAGTCCACGCCATCACACCTGACGGCGCCAGCCTCACACCGCTTTCTGAAGCCCCCACCCGAATCTTCGTGAAGACATTCTGAAGATCAACCGCCAGGCGCGGATCATGGTGGCCCACCGACGAAGCGGCGGGCCTCGTCGATCAGTTCGGTCCATCGGGTCTCGTCGCGGTCGTCGATCCGGACCCATTCGCGGAACGTCCGGCCGGCCGGGGCGAACGGCTTGCCGACACCGGTTTCGACGAGCTGCCGGACGCGGTCCGAGGACAGTTTGACGATCAGGTCACCGGTGCGTGGGTCGCAGGACGCGAAGAACGCGCCAGCCACCCGCAGGCACGGGAATCCCATCATGGTGCCGGTCGCCACGTCGTGGTGGGCGAGCGCGGGTGTGCTGATGTCGGTGAAGAAGTCGGACGGGGTGTCAGGCACTGGTCGCCTCCGGTCGCACGCTCAGCGGGTAGCCGGTGGCGGCCAGCCAGCGGGGCCACGATGCGGCCGGACCGTCCAGGGTGACCTCACCGTTGGCGCGGCCGTCGTCCCAGTCGGTGTCGCCCGCGGCCCAGCGGTCGAGGAAGGCCGACGTCGTATGGACGACGAGTTCGGCGTCTGGTGCGGTGCCGGGTGCCATGCGGAGCTCGCCGCCCGCGAAGCGCAAGGTGCTTGGCCGCTCGTCGACCACCAGTTGGAACCGGCCGTCGGCAATCGTGTCGATGCCGTCGACGTAGGTGACGTCGAAGTGCTGGTGGTCCGAGCCGTCGGCGGTGGGGTCGGCGAGGAAGCGCATCCCCCACCGTCGCAGCGCACGCAGTGCGTCGTCGAGTTCCCGGCCGCGCTCGGTCAGGGTGTAGCGGACCCCGGTGCCGACCGTGCCGGGTTGCCGGGCCACCACGCCGGCCCGCTCCAGCCGACGGAGCCGGTCGGCGAGCACGCTGGTGCCGATGCCGGGCAGCCTGCCCTGTAGTTCGCCGTAGCGGCGTGGCCGTTTGAGCAACTCCTGGATGATCACGAGCGTCCACCGTTCGCCGACCACGTCCAGCGCCCGCGCCAGCGGACAGAACCGCCCGTAGCCGGTCCACGGTTCCCTGGGCATCGCGTCTCTCTCTTTCCAGGATGGTGCTCCTAAAATAGGAGTGACGGATGGGATCGTCAAGCCCGCGAATTTCCGAACCTGTGTCAATCTGAGCCGGCCTGGTTCGTAGTGGGGTGAGCGGTGGGACGAGCCTGCCCGCACG
>DATBCR010000629.1:0-4068 GCA_036270375.1 Pseudonocardiaceae bacterium
TCGGTGACGGTCGAGGTCGCCATCGGCGGCGGCCTGCGGTCGGTGCGACTGACGGGATCCGCGCTCGACCTCGGCGCGAGCCGCCTGGCGCGGACCGTGCTGCAGGTCGCGGCGCGTGCCACCGCGCTGGCCAACCAGCGCGCCAACCTGACGTTCCGCCGCACGCTCGGCCGGTCGACCGACGAGCTGCTGGACGGCCTCGGCCTGTCGTTCCCGCCGGAACTGGTGGCCGATGACGACTCCGGCGAGCAGGGGGTGCTGCGGCGATGACGGCCCGACGGAGCACCGAACGACTGGTCGCGGACGCCGAGGAACGCTTGCGGCTCACCGAGAACCTGCCGTCCCGAATCGAATCCATCCGCGGCCGGGCACACAACGACGCGCACACCGTCCTGGTCACCACCACCGTGCACGGCGCCCTTGCCGGCCTGGACATCGCGGAGGACGCGCTCGCGCTCGGACCGGAACGGCTCGGCGCCGAGATCGTCCGGCTGGCGGGTGCGGCGAACCGTGCCGCGCTGCACGAGGGGATCGACGTGTTGTCGCGGGTGCTCGGCGACGGTGGCACGGTCGAACTGGCCCGGTCGGTCGGTCTGATCGAGCAGGAGCCACTTTCGCCTGTTCCGGTCGTCGCGCCGGATGACGACGACTACGCGTTGGACTTCGACTTCTCCAGCCTGCGGTCGGACCGCTAAACCCATTGCCGTGCGGCGGTTTCCGCCCGGACCGGCGTCAGCAGGATGGCCAGCAGCGGACAGGCGGCCGCGCACGCGAACGCCGTCGCGTAGCCGCCCCAGCCGATGAGCAGCCCGAGTACCGGCGGGGTCAGCGCCGCGATCACGTTCTGCCCGGTGTTCTGCGCGCCCAACGCCCGGCCCGCCCACGCCGGGCCGGCGATCTCGGCGGTCGACGTGTAGCCGAGTCCGTTGTCCGCCACCGTGATCACCGCACCGACCGCGATCGCCGCGACCACAAGCCAGGCCCAGGTGCGGTCGCCCAATGCCGCAAGCAGCATCACGCCGGCACTGGCCATCGCGAGCTGGCGCATCGGCCGCAGCCGGCTGCCCACCCGGTCGGACCAGTAGCCGGTGCCGAGCCGGCCGACCGCGCCCGCCACCTGGACGCCCGCCAGGAACCCGCCGGCCGCCGCAGCCGCCCAGTGCTGGGCGCTGACCAGGTACTCCAGTCCGAAGGCGGAAATCACGAACTGGGGGACGACCAGCATGGCGCTGGCACCGTGCACCCGCCAGAGCGTCGGCGACCGGTACGGCGACGTTGTAGGCACACCGGACTTCGCCGCCGGCCGTGGCGGGTCGACGACCAACGCGAACACCGCGACCGCGCACACGAGGCACAGCACGGCCGGCAACAGCAGCGCGCTGCGGAAGTCGTTGCCGCGCACCAGAAGCGGGAGGAACAACGCCGAGATGGCGACGCCGAGCGGCTGCGCGGTCTGCCGGACGCTCATCGCGACGCCCCGTTCGCCGGCCGCGAACCAGCCCATCACCACCCGGCCGCTGGCCGCGTTGACCGAGGCACCGAACGCGCCGGCGAGCCCGAGCAGCAGCACGAATCCGGTCATGCCGACGGTCGCCGTTGCCGCGATGACCACCAGCACGCCGCAGCCGACCAGCCAGATCAGGATGACGACCCGCTCGCCGAACCGGTCCGCCGCCGCGCCCCAGGCGATCAGCGTCAGCAGCAGCCCGACGGTCGGCGCGGACACCACCAACCCGGCCTGTGCCAACGACACGTGCTCGGCCGCGCGCATCGCCGGCACCAGGAACGCGACGCCGTAGACGAAGGAGAACGTGGACACCTGACCGGCGAGACCGATGGCGAGGATCAGCCAACGCCCGCGACTCGCCACCATCTCGGCTGCTCCCAATATATGAAACGACTGTCCTGTATATTGGACAGTAAGCGGCGAGGGCCGATCACCGCAACGGTACTTTCACATCGTGGTCAGCCGATCAGTTCGGCGTAGGCCGGCTTGATCACGTTGTTGATGATGTCCAGCCGCTCGTCGAAGCCGACGAACGCCGATTTCATCGCGTTGACCGTGAACCAGCGCAGATCGGCCCAGTCGTAGCCGAAGTTCTCGACCAGCGCGGCGAACTCGCTGGTCACCGAACAATGGCTCATCAGCCGGTTGTCTGTGTTTACGGTCACCCGGAACCGGAGTCGGGTCAGCAGGCCGATCGGATGCTCCGCGATGGAAGTTGCGGCACCCGTCTGCAGATTCGACGACGGGCACATCTCCAGCGGAATACGCCGGTCGCGAACATAGCTGGCCAATGGACCCAACTGAACCGAACCGTCCGGGTCCACCTTGATGTCGTCCATGATCCGCACGCCGTGCCCGAGCCGTTCCGCGCCGCAGTGCTGGATCGCCTCCCAGATCGACGGCAGCCCGAACGCCTCGCCGGCGTGGATGGTGAAGTGCGCGTTCTGCTGGCGGAGGTACTCGAAGGCGTCCAGGTTGCGGGTGGGCGGGTAGCCGGCCTCCGGGCCCGCGATGTCGAACCCGACGACGCCGACGTGCCGGTGGCGGACGGCGAGTTCGGCGATCTCCATCGAGCGGGCGTTCTGCCGCAGCGCGCAGAGCAGCGTGCCGATCCGGATCCGCCGGCCGTGCTCCCTCGCGGCGACCAGCCGTTCGCCCTCGCGGAAGCCCTCCTGCACGGCCTGCACGACGGCGTCCAGGCTCAGGCCGCCTTCGACGAGCAGTTCCGGCGCGTAGCGGACCTCGGCGTAGACCACACCGTCGTCGGCGAGGTCCTGCACGCACTCGCTGGCCACCCGGATCATCGCGGCCTCGTCCTGCATGACGGCGACCGTGTGCGCGAACGTCTCCAGGTAGCGGACGAGCGACCCGGAGTCGGCCGCCGCGACGAACCAGTCACCCAGCGCGGTCGGGTCGGTGGCCGGCAGGTCGCGGTAGCCGGCCAGGTCCGCCAGTTCGATCACCGTTGCGGGCCGCAGCCCGCCGTCCAAATGGTCGTGCAGCAGCACTTTCGGGGCGGCACGCAGGGCGGATGGGGTCAACGGAGTGTGCCGTTCGGCGGCCGGAATCGACATGGCGACACGGTACGCCTGCCGTTCAGAAATCCCGGTTCGGACGATCATGAGCCGGTACGATCCGGTTGGCGTGTTACGTATACATCTGAAAGATCACCCGATTGGGCGTATCGGGGCAGGGACGGGTGGTCAATTCGTCGGCAGTGAGCGATCGACTGATCGTACGGAGATCACTCGACCAGTGATCGGGTTGCCACTGCGCAGCCTATTAGAGATCAACTAGGCCATTTGCGCCGGTCGTTCTCCCCCAGTTGGGTCAGTTGGGGGCACCAACATGTGACGAACGACCGGGGGTGACTGCTGGGCACCACCCGACAGTGGCTAGGCTCGGGTCTCCCCTCCCCACGGACGAAGGCTTGTTGCCGTGAACGAGAACAACACGATGTCTTTCGACCGCATGCGCAACATGCTCAACCGTGCGGCGGAAGTGCGCGAGAGCGAACAGCAGCAGATATTCGACGCGCTGGACGAGATACACGCGCGGCTGCAGCCGGTGGAGTCCCTCGGCGCGGTGCGCAAGCGTTTGTCGGAGCTGCCGGACCGGACCGAGGTCAGTGTGCTGGCCGAACGTCTCGACGAGGCCCTGGCGAAGCTGGAGGCCCAGGACACGGCGGTGGCCACGCTTGGCAGGACCGTCGAGTCGATGGTCGACAAGCTGGCCAAGCCGTTCGCCCAGCTCGACGGCCGTCTCGACGGAGTGTCCGGCCGCTTCGAGGGCGTGGCGGGCCGGATGGACGGGCTTGAGGACAAGCTGGCCCACATCCACAAGCGCATCGACGACGTGGACCTCCACTTGGACAAGCAGGACGTCAAGGTGGACGCGTTGCCCCGGGAGGTGCACGTGCCCCTGCGCGAGCGCCTCGACGTGCTGGAGAGCGCGCTGCGCGGCCGGGTCGACGAGGTCGGCGAGGGCGTGCACGAGCACCTCGACGGCACCCGCGAGGCGCTGTACAGGTCGATCACCGAGTCGACCGCGGCCGTGGGCAC
>DATBCR010000630.1:0-19257 GCA_036270375.1 Pseudonocardiaceae bacterium
ACACCGCCGAACCGTTGAGGAGCGCGACATGTCCCCCGATGGCCTTGATATCCAGACGTTCGGCGATCCCGGCCATCCGACACTCCTGTTCGTCGGCGGGGCGGACGAATCGCTCGGGGGCTGGGAGCGACTCGCGGACGGTGCTCGGTTCGTGGTCCGGTACCGCCGGCCGGCCGGGCAGTCGTCGCACGACCCGGTGCGGGACGTGGTCGGCGTGATCGACAAGTTCGGACTGGACCACGTCCATCTGGTGGTGCGGTCCTCGGATGCCGGGATCGCGCGGCGGACGATGCTCGCGGTCCCCGACCACATCGCTTCCTTTGTATTGCTGTCAACGGGTTCTGAGTCCGTCGAACCGGACACTTCGGTGCCGACACTGGTGACCGGTGGCGACGACGCCGTGCCGGCGATCCTGCGGCACACGTCCGGCGGCTGGGACCGGCAGGCGGATCGGTTGGCCGGCAAGGCGATCGCGGCCGGTGATCCGACCGGGTGGTTCGAGCGGCTGTACTCGGCGGCGCGACGGGGCGAGGTCGCGATGCCGTGGGACCGGGCGCAGCCGAACCGGTTTCTGGTGTCGTGGACGCAGGGGTTCGAGGGTGCGGGGCGCCGGGCGCTGGTGGTCGGCTGCGGTCTGGGTGTCGACGCGGAGTACGTCGCCGGGCTCGGCTTCCGGACGGATGCGTTCGACGTCGCCGAATCCGCCATCCGGACCGCTCGTGCCCGCTATCCGGACTCACCCGTTCGATACCGCACGGCCGATCTGCTGAATCCGCCGGCCGAATGGCGGGGGGCATTTGACCTGGTTGTGGAGTTTTACACGGTTCAAGCAATGCCTGTGAACGTCCGCGCGCGGGCTATTGCCAATGTGGCCGCCATGGTCGGACCGGGCGGGACACTCCTCGCCTGCGCGACCGCACGCGACGAAAAGGATGATTCGCACAATGGGCCGCCGTGGCCGCTCGCCCGAACCGAGATCGAGGCCTTCGCGGCCGGCGAATTGACTCGGGTCCGGATCGAGAACTACCGCGACCCGGGGGATCCCGGCTGGGCCCGTTGGCTGGCCGAGTTCCGTCGTGCCGACGGGGCCAACCACAATCGCGGTTCGGACAACACCGACTAAAGCATGGCGTAACTGTCGACAATGCCGAAACATTCACCCATTAGCGCCACCAGTTCCTTCGACAGTGACGCCAACCTTGACTTGACTTCACAGCCCTACTGCCATCATTCGGTCGACCGACTCTCCGAATCAGAAAGGCAGCCATGGGTGCTTGGGGCACTGGGCCGTTCGACAACGACGATGCGGCCGACTTCGCCGTGTCGCTCGATCACATCGAACCCGAGCAACGGGCCGACGCCATACGGGACATCCTGGTCAAGGTCGTTGACGAGTCAAACTACCTCGAACGGGATGCCGGCGGCGCGGCGGTCGCCGCGGCTGCGCTTGTCGCCGCTCAGCAAAGCGACACCATTACAATCGATTGCATTCACGGACCGAAACAGTCGCTTCCCGAACTGGCGGAGGACCTGCGACCGATCGCAGTGCTGGCGCTCAGTCGCGTACTGGCCGAATGGTCGGAACTCAACGAACTTTGGCTCGACTCTCCGGATGGGGATGCGTGGTTGCATATGATCGCGCACCTCGCTGACGTGTTGGGCAAAGAATGATCACAACCGCGGCCTGATCACAACTGGAGCGGGCCGAGTTGCTCCTGATCGACGATTGCCGGCGCCCGCGTGCCGGCGGGCAGGCTGCCATTCGGCCAACCGGCCCGATACCCCTCGACACTTGAGGTGTCGGGTAGGTCGACACCGGTTAGCGGTGCATCCGTTTGAGCAGCACTATTTGCGTGCGCAACAGCTTGACCAGCGTGGATGCCACCGGAACCGGCACTGTGGATTGGATCGACGTCCGTTGCGTGAACACCAGTTAGAAGGGCATTGGGTAAGTCAGCACCGCATGAATAATCACGACCAAGTTCAGTATCAGTTGGGTCGCCAACCCCTGAATCGGTACCGCCACCCGAGTGACGATCGGTCAAGTCCGCATCGATTGAGCCCGCCCCAAGCCGGTCCGTCGAGCCTGCCCTTCTCGAAACCGCTGTCGTTGAGCCAACTTCGCCAAAGCGGGCGCGAGTTCGAACAGCGCCGCCGGAGCCGGCATCGAATCGGCCGGTCTCGCTCGAACTAGAACGGCGTTCGCTTGAATGGGCCGTGCTCGTGGCCGCGCAGGTTTGGTCGGGGTCGGGTGCGGGTTCGGGGGCCAGGCCGTGACGGCGCAGCAGTGGGCCTACTCGCTCGGCCAGCAGCCGGCGGTACTGGCGGCTGGCGTAGCTTCCGCTGCCGTAGATCGTCCGGTATGTCTCCGTCAGGTCGGGATGTTCTCGTCGTAGCCAGGCGGCGAACCATTCGCGGGCGCCCGGGCGCAGGTGCAGGGGCAGGACCGTGACGCCGGTCGCGCCCGCGTCGGCGATCGCGGCCAGCAGTCGGTCCAGTTGTTCGACCGAATCGGTGAGTCTCGGGAGTACCGGCGCCACGAACACCCCGCACGGCAGGCCGGCCGCTCTGATCTGGCGGACCAGCTCCAGTCGGGCCGGTGGGCTTGGTGTGCCCGGTTCGAGGCTGCGCTGCAACTCCCGGTCCACCAACGCGATCGACACGCCGATGCCCACCGACACGTCCTTGGCCACCGACGCCAGTAGCGGAACGTCCCGGGACAGCACGGTGCCCTTGGTCAAAATGGACAGTGGCGTACCCGATCGGGCGAGCGCGCTGATGATGCCGGGCATCAACTGGTACCGCCCCTCGGCCCGCTGGTACGGGTCGGTGTTGGTGCCCATCGCCACGTGTTCGCGTTTCCAGGTCCGCGCGCGCAGCTGGCGGGTCAGGACCTCGACGGCGTTTACCTTCACCACCACCTGGGTGTCGAAATCGTGGCCCGCGTCGAAGTCCAGGTAGGTGTGGCTGTTGCGGGCGAAGCAGTTGTGGCTGATCACCCCGTTGGCGATGAAGTCCCCGGTGCCGGTGGTGATGTCGAACAGCGGCAGCACCTGGCCGGTCGGCTCGATCGACACCACGTCCAGGTCGGCGCCGGACTTGATCGCCAGGCCGTTGATGGCACGTTTGGCCGTACTCGCCGGGTCGACGCTGTGGAAGAACCGCAAGTGCTCGCCCAACCCGCCGTTGAGCCGGACCACGTGCGGGCCGACGCCGTGACCCGCGTCCTCGACCGTGTAGGCAAAATGGAAACGCTTGAGTGCCAGCACCACGGCGTGCACGATCTCCGGGTCGGCGTTGCGGATCCGCAGCACCCGGTTCGCGTGGCCGCCGCGGACGTCGAACACGCCGGCCAGGAAACCCTTGTGCCAGTTGTCATTCGGCGTCGATGGCCACGTCGCCAGCTCGACCGCCGACGCCGAGTCGATGCCGAAACCGGCCAGGTACTCGCTCGCCCGCCGCAGCACGTCCGTGTCCGCGTCGGCCAACCGGAATCTGGCCACGTGGTCCCGGTACGCCGGGCCGGCGCCGCCGCGTAACAGGCCGCATAAATAGCCACGCCGGTAGTCGGCGGTGTCCGGCGGGGGTGCGGCGAACCGGCCGGTGCCCATCAGCTTGTTGCCGGTGGTCAGGTGTGGGCGGCGGCCGTAGCCGGTGGTCTCCCCCGTGACGTGCTTCCAGCCGCGCTCGGACAGGAACTTGTGGTCGGCGCTGGCGATCAGCTCGGTGCCGTCCGCGAGCGTGACTCGATACGCGGCTTTCTCGGTCGACCAGTGCGCCACCACCTCCGTCGCCGTGTACCGCCGGTAGCGGCCCTGGCGGCGGGTGCCGTAGATCCGGTCGCCGACGGCCAGGTCGGCGATCGGCTTGGTCCGGCCGTCGGCCAGTAACACCGGCGTGTCCCCGTGCAGGCAGTACGTACAGCCGTGCGAACAGCCGCGGTACGGGTTCACCGTCCAGCCGAACGGCATGGACGACCCGCCGGCCACCCGGTTGAGCACCGACCGCGCCCGGATCTCGTGGAACACCAGGCCTTTGAACTCCGGTGTCCGCACGGTTCGCACCAACCCGCCGATGCCCGGTAGCGCCAGTGCCAGTGGTTCCTGTGTCTGGTTGTCGACCCGCTGCCCGTCCCATCTCACCTGTAGATTCGAACACATGTTCGAACAGGCGTCAACGGGATTAAACGGCGTCCGGATTAAGTCGCGTCGCTGTCGTACGTCATCGCGCCGACGACGTTGCCGGACGGATCGGCCAGCCACACCAGGTGACCGACGCCGGTGATCGTCGTCCGCTCCATCAGCACCCGGCCACCGGCCGCCAGCGCGGACGCGACGGTCCGGTCCACGTCCGCCACCGCGATCGTGCACTCGAACCCGTTGGTCGGCCGGCCGGGCACCAGGTCCCGCCGCTGCTGCACGGCGGCCGTCACACCGGGACCGGCCGGATCGTCCGCACCGACCCGGTAGAAGCCCGGCGGCCCCCACGGCGCCATCCGCCAGCCGAACGTCTGGCCGTAGAACCGCAGCGCCGCGTCGACGTCGTCGGCGTTGATCGCGAAGTGGGACAGAGTGTTCATGGACCGACGATAGGGTCGGCGACCCCACACGCGCTGTCGCGGACGCGACCGATCGTGTCGAGCAAGCGACAGGGTCTGTCGGACGGCGGCCCTATGATCGAGTTCATGCCTGACGCCGTGATCCGCCCCTACCGGCCAGCAGACCGCGACGCGGTGTACGACATCTGCCTGCGCACCGCGGACTCCGGCGGCGACGCGACCGCGCTGTACCGGGACCCGGAGCTTGTCGGCGACCTGTTCGCCGGCCCGTACCTGTTGCTGGCACCGGAATTCGCGTTCGTGCTCGACGACGGCGAACGGGCGGTCGGCTACGTGCTCGGCGTGCCCGACACGGTCCGCTTCGCCAAGGCCTTCCGGACCGAGTGGCTGCCACTGGTCGGCGCCCGCAACCCCGCGCCGACTTCCGAGCCGCGCGACCGGGACGAGGAAATGGCCAAGTTGCTGCACAACCCGGAGGGAATGATCGTCCCGGAACTCGCCGACTACCCGGCCCACCTGCACATCAACCTGCTGCCGAGCCACCAGCGCGCCGGCCACGGCCGGAAGATGATCTTCACCTTGCTCGACGCCCTGCACAACGCCGGTATAGCGCAGGTCTACCTGGGCACGCGGACCGACAACAAAGCCGCCGCTGCCTTCTACGACCGGCTCGGCTTCCACCACATCGACGTCGCCGAGGGCGGCCCGATCACCTTCCTCGGCCGGTCAACGGATCTGAGCGGCTAGTCCAGTGCCGCGACGAACTGCGTGACGGTGTCCGTCGGCACCCGGTGCGCCAGCCGACCACCCGGTGCCAGCGCCGCGATCCGGTACAGCGGCCGGCCTTCGGCGTCCGCACCCCGCGCCTCCGCCCGCAACTGCGCCACCAGCAGCTCCGCGAACACCAGGCCACGCGGTTCGGTGCCGCTGGCCAGCGCATCCGCCAGCCGCCGCAACGCCAGGATGTCCAGCTCCCGACCACTGAGCCCGTTGTACGTGGCCACCGCGACGTTGATGGTCTTGCCCTTCGGTGGCCCGGCGATCAGCACACCGACGGCCCGCGTGCCGCGCACCTCGGTGATCAGCAGCTCGATCCGGTTGGCGCCACGAAGATCCACGTTCCGGGTGCCGAACGCCCGCACGTACACCACGCCGTCGTCCAGCCAGCAGCGCCGCCGGGACTCGCCGATGGCCAGCACCAACAGCGGCACGGCGATCACGGCCGCCACGACGAGCCCGACGACGCGACCCACGAACAACCCGAGGATGCCGCCCAGCGCGGCACCGACGAGCACGGCGGCCGCGGACACCACCACCGCGCGGCGCCGAAGCACCCCACGGGGCAACAGGTCCAGCGAGATCGGCTGGCTCGCCGGGTCGGTCATGTCGGTCGCGCCACCGGTCGCTCCTCGGGCTGCTCGACGGGGTCGGCCGGGCCGGCATCCGACACCCCTGCCGGTCGCTCCTCCAGTCGCGCCAGGACCTGCTCGAGCCCCCGGACCAGATTGGCGTGCGAAACCCCTCCCGATTGCTCCTCCAGTCGCGCCAGGACCTGCTCGAACTCGCGGAGCGTTTCCGCATCCGAGCGCCTTGTCGGTCGCACCGCCGATCGCGCAACCGGCTGCTGGACCCTGCCGACCAGGTCGGTGTCCAACACCCCTGGCGGCCGCGTCGCCGATCGCCCCAGGGCCTGCTGGACCGCGCCGACCACGGTGCCCAGCGGCACCGGCGTCTGGTCACCGCTGGCCATGTCCTTGAGCTGCACCACACCCTCGGCAAGGTCACGCTCGCCGAGCACCAGCCCGAACCGCGCGCCGGACCGGTCGGCCGCCTTCATCGCGCCCTTCAAACCCTTGCCGCCGTAGGCGATGTCCACCCGCACCCCGGCCGCCCGCAGCGCACCAGCCGCGACCACCAGCCGGGCCTTGGCCGCGTCGCCGAGCGGCACGCAGTACACGTCGCACGATGACTCGTCGCCGATCGGCACGCCCTCGGCCTGCAACGACAACAGGATCCGGTCCACGCCGAGGCCGAACCCGATGCCGGGCAACGACTGTCCACCCAGTTCGGCCATCAGCCGGTCGTAACGGCCGCCGCCGCCGATGCCGGACTGCGCGCCGAGCCCGTCGTGCACGAACTCGAACGTGGTGCGGGTGTAGTAGTCCAGCCCGCGCACCATTCTGGTGTTTTCAGTGAACTTCACGCCCAGCTCGGTCAAGTAGCCCTTGACCCGCTCGTAGTGCTCCCGGCACGCGGCGCACAGGTGATCCACCATCAGCGGCGCGTCGGCGAGCAGTGCGCGCACCTCTGGGCGTTTGTCGTCGAGCACCCGCAACGGGTTCAGCTCGGCCCGCGCCCGGGTCTCGGCGTCCAGCGGCAGCCCGCGCAGGAACTCCTGCAGCACGTTCCGGTACGCCGGCCGGCAGTCCGCGTCGCCGAGCGACGTCATCTCCAGCCGGTAGCCGCTCAGCCCGACCGCGCGGTAGCCGGCGTCCGCGATGGCCATCACCTCGGCGTCCAGTGCGGGGTCGTCGGTGCCGATCGCCTCGACGCCGACCTGTTGCAGCTGCCGGTAACGGCCGGCCTGTGGCCGCTCGTAACGGAAGAACGGCCCGGCATAGCTGAGTTTCACGGGCAGTCGACCGCGGTCGAGGCCGTGCTCGATGACCGACCGCACGACACCGGCCGTGCCCTCCGGGCGCAGCGTCACCGACCGGCCGCCGCGGTCCGCGAACGTGTACATCTCCTTGCTGACCACATCGGTGGACTCGCCGACACCGCGGGCGAACAGCGCGGTGTCCTCGAACAGCGGCAGCTCGATGTAGCCGTAGCCGGCCAGCGCGACCGAACGCAGCAGCGTGTTCCGCACGGCGACGAACGCGGCGCTGACCGGCGGGTAGTACTCCGGGATGCCCTTGGGGGCCTGGAAAGTAGACATGACGTGTGGTTCACAGTCCTCGGTGTGGGGCGGCCGGAGTGGTGTCGGACCCGCCGGTGCCGGAGAGTCCGACGAGGAACGGGTTGCCGACGCGCTCGCGGCCGATCGTGGTCGACGGGCCGTGGCCCGGCAGCACCACCGTGTCGTCCGGCAGTACGAGCACCTTGTCCCGCAAGGACTCCATCAACCGGGCCGGGTCGCCGCCGGGCAGGTCGGAGCGTCCGACCGAACCGGCGAACAGGGTGTCACCGGACAGCAGGAGCCGCCCGCCCTCGTCGCTGTCGGTCCGGAATGTCACCGACCCGCCGGTATGGCCCGGGGTGTGGTCGACGGACAGCTTGAGGCCGGCCAGATCCAGCTCGACACCGTCGGTCAGCTCGCGCACGTCGGACGGGTCGCGCATGGTCAGGCGGCCACCGAAGAACTCCCGCGCGTCCTGGCTGACGGCTCGCAGCGGATCGGACAGCATGAACCGGTCGTCCGGGTGGATCCAGGCCGGGATGTCGTTGCCGTCGCACACCGGCGTGACCGAGAAGGCGTGGTCGAAGTGGCCATGTGTGAGGAGCACCGCGACCGGGGACAGCCGGTGCTCGCGCAGCGCGTCCATGATCGGGAACACCGCTTCCTGACCTGGGTCGACGATGACACAGGGCGTGCCGGTACCGGCGGCCAGCAGGTAGCAGTTCGCCTGCATGGCACCGGTGGGAAACCCGACCACCAGCACGGGAGGACCTCCGAATCCGACCATGTCCCAAGACTGACTACGAGGCGGCGCATCAAGCGGATTGCCGTGCCACCGCCGCCGGCCCGATGGTCATGGCCGTTGCCAGGCACTTCACAGCGTACCGGGACCGGCCCGCCACACACCGCTCATATACCTCCCCCATAGACTGCCCGCGTCACACCGTCGGATGAACACCCCGGGGAGGGAGCAGGTGCCGACCAACGAGCAGCGCCGCCAGGCAGCGAAGCGGAAGCTGGAACGCCAGCTGACCCGTCGCGCGGAGCGCGCCAAGCGTCGCAGGCTGACCGCCGTGATCGCCACCGTCGTGTCTGTGGTGGTCGTCGTCGGGCTCGTCGTCCTCTTCACCCATCTCGGCCACGGTGGCAGCAACACGGCCGCCGGCTCGTCGAACCCCCCGGCCACACCCACCACGCCGACGAAGCCCCCGGTCCTGTCGAAGGGCCAGTGCAAGTACGCCACGACGCCGGCCGCGCCCGCGCCGACCGGCAAGGATTTCGGCCTGCCGCCGGACCCGGCGAAGACGCCGAACACCGGCACCGTCACGGTGGACCTCAAGACCAACAGCGGCGACATCCCGCTCACGCTCGACCGCGCCGAGGCGCCGTGCACCGTGCAGAGCATGGACTTCCTGGTCGGCAAGAAGTACTTCGACAACACGCCGTGCCACCGGGAGACCAACTACCCGACGCCGAACCCGCTGTTCGTGCTGCAGTGCGGTGACCCGACCGGCCAGGGCAGCGGCGGCCCCGGTTTCGGCATCCCGGACGAGAAGCCGAAGAACCTCAAGGCGGCGCCGACCTCGACCCCGGTGCCGGCCGGCCAGCAGGCCCCGGTGGTCTACCCGGCCGGCACGGTCGCGATGGCCAACAGCGGCCAGCCCAACTCCGGCGGCAGCCAGTTCTTCCTGGTGTACAAGGATTCCCAGCTCCCGCCGAACTACACCGTCTTCGGCACCGTCACGGCGGCCGGGATGGACGTGCTGAACAAGATCGCGGCGGCCGGCATCACGCCGGGCACCGATCCGAGCAACGGCCAGCCGACCCCGAACGACGGCAAGCCGAAGACCCCGGTGACGATCACCCAGGCCACCACCACAGCGGCCTGACGGCCGCCGGACGATGCACCGATTGGGAGTCTCGATGACGGTCCGGGGCGGCATGATCGCGGGCGCGGTGGGCATGGCGTTGATCGGCATGCTCGCAGCCGGCTGTGGCACGTCGACCAACGGCTCCGCCGCGTCGAGCAACGGCACCGCCGGGTCGGGCACGAGCGGGACCGCCGGCGGCGGTGCCACCGGGACCAGCGGTCCCACCGGCAGCACGCCGGCGCAGACCACCGGTACGGCCCAGTGCGCGTTCACCGCCACCCCGAGCCAGCCGGCGCCAGCCGGTCATGACGAGGGCACTCCCCCGTCGGCCGCGTCGAGGGCGGGCACCGTGATGCTGACCCTGCACACCTCCCAGGGCGACATCCCGATCACCATGCCAAGGGCGAAGGCGCCGTGCACGGTGGCCAGCTTCGCGTTCCTTGCCGGCAAGGGCTACTTCACCAACACCCCGTGCCACCGGCTGACCAGCGCGGACTCACTGAAGGTGCTGCAGTGCGGCGACCCGACCGGCAGCGGCACCGGCGGCCCCGGCTACACGATCCCGGACGAGAACCCGACCGATCTGCCCCTGGTGCCGGGTGGCGGCGCGTCGGTGTACGCCAGGGGCACGGTGGCGATGGCGAACACCGGGCAGCCGCACAGCGGTGGCAGCCAGTTCTTCCTGGTGTACGCCGATTCCGCGCTGCCGCCGAACTACGCCGTCTTCGGCTCGATCGCGGCGACGGGCCTGCAGGTGCTGGACAAGATCGCGGCCGGCGGCGTCGGTCCGGGCGGCCAGGGCCCGCAGGACGGTCCGCCGGCCACCCCGGTCAAGATCACGTCGGCGACCGTGGCGGGCGGCTGAAACCCGCTCAGCTCGCCGACGTGACCCGGTAGACGTCGTAGACACCCTCGACGCTGCGGACCGCCTTGAGCACGTGGCCGAGATGGGTCGGATCGCCCATCTCGAAGGAGAACCGGCTCACCGCGACCCGGTCCCGTGACGTGGCCACGGACGCGGACAGGATGTTGACCTTCTCGTCCGCGAGCACCTTCGTCACGTCCGACAGCAGCCGGTGCCGGTCCAGCGCCTCCACCTGGATGGCGACCAGGAACACCGACGACGACGACGGCGCCCACTCCACCTCGACCAGCCGGTCCGGCGTGCCGAGCAGTTCGCCGGCGTTGGTGCAGTCGGTGCGGTGCACGCTGACCCCGCCGCCCCTGGTGACGAAGCCGAGGATGTCGTCGCCGGGCACCGGGGTGCAGCAGCGGGCCAGTTTGACCCACACGTCGCTGGCACCCTTGACCACGACACCAGCGTCGCCGGAACCGCGCCGCCGGGTGATCGTGGACGGGGTGGCCCGCTCGGCCAGTTCCTCCTCGGCGTGCTCGACACCGCCGAGCAGCGCGACCAGACGCTGCACCACGTGCCGGCCGGAGAGCTGGCCCTCGCCGATCGCGGCGTACAGCGCGGTCACGTCCGGGTAGCGCAGCTCCCTCGACAACGCGGCCATGGAGTCGGCGGACACCAGGCGCTGCAACGGAAGGCCGACCCGGCGGACCTCCTTGCTGATGGTGTCCTTGCCGGCCTCGATGGCCTCCTCGCGGCGCTCCTTGGCGAACCACTGCTTGATCTTGGTCTTGGCGCGCGGCGACGCCACGAACGACAGCCAGTCCCGGCTCGGCCCGGCGCCCTCGGCCTTCGAGGTGAAGATCTCGACCTGCTCACCGTTCTCCAGCTTGCGTTCCAGCGCGACCAGCCGGCCGTTCACCCGGGCGCCGATGCACTTGTGGCCGACCTCGGTGTGCACCGAGTAGGCGAAGTCGACCGGGGTCGAGCCGGCCGGCAGGCTCTCCACGTCACCCTTGGGCGTGAAGACGAAGATCTCCCTCGTGGTCAGGTCGTAGCGCAGGGCCTCAAGGAACTCGCCGGGATCGTTCGCCTCGCGCTGCCAGTTCAGCAGTTGGCGCATCCAGGCCATCTCGTCCACCTCGACGGCCTTGCCGTCGTGTGAACCGCGGGTTTCCTTGTAGCGCCAGTGCGCCGCGATGCCGTACTCGGCGATCTGGTGCATCTCGCGGGTCCGGATCTGCACTTCGAGCGGCTTGCCGTCCGGCCCGATCACGGTGGTGTGCAACGACTTGTAGACGCCGAACCGGGGCTGGGCGATGTAGTCCTTGAACCGGCCGGGCATCGGCTGCCAGAGCGAGTGCACGACGCCCATCGCGGCATAGCAATCGCGCACGTCGTCCACAAGGATGCGCACACCGACCAGGTCGTGGATGTCGTCGAAGTCCCGGCCGCGCACGATCATCTTCTGGTGGATCGAGTAGTAGTGCTTCGGCCGACCCTGTACCTCGGCCTCGATCCGGGACTCGGCGAGGTGCTCGTTCAGCTCGTCCTTCACCGTGCGCAGGTAGGTGTCGCGCGACGGTGCCCGGTTGGCGACGAGCCGGACGATCTCGTCGTACTTCTTCGGCTGCAGGATCGCGAAGGCCAGATCCTCCAGCTCCCACTTGACGGTCGCCATGCCGAGCCGGTGGGCCAGCGGCGCCAGGACTTCCAGGGTCTCGCGGGCCTTGCGGGCCTGCTTCTCCGGTGGCATGAAACGCATCGTGCGCATGTTGTGCAGCCGGTCGGCCAGCTTGATCACCAGCACGCGCGGGTCACGGGCCATCGCGATGACCATCTTGCGGATGGTCTCGGCCTCGGCGGCCGCGCCGAGCTTCACCTTGTCCAGCTTGGTGACGCCGTCCACGAGGTGCCCGACCACGTCACCGAAGTCGGCCTGCAGGCGGTCGATCGAGTAGTCGGTGTCCTCGACGGTGTCGTGCAGCAGGGCGGCCACCAGCGTGGTGGTGTCCATGCCCAGCTCCGCGAGGATGGTCGCGACGGCGAGCGGGTGGGTGATGTACGGATCGCCGGATTTGCGCCGCTGCTCGCGGTGTTTCTCCTCGGCCACGTCATAGGCGTGCTGCAACAGCGAGAGATCCGCGTTGGGATGCAGTTCGCGGTGCACGGCAGCCAGCGGTTCGAGGACCTGTTTGACGGACCCGGCCCGTTGCGCGGTGATCCGGCGGGCCAGCCTGGCACGGACGCGTCGCGTCGCGGGCGGTTGTTGCCGGCCGGCCAACTGTTCAGCACCTGCCGGTGCGGCGGAATCTAGGTCTTGACTCACCCACGCTCCCGACATCCCTGGCCGCCCGTACGAGACGGCGGCGTCCAGTGAACGGATCACGGGATGCGACCCGAAACCGAATGGTACGCCCAAGCCATCGACGCCGTGCCGCCGCAGGCCAGCGGGGGTGTCGCACGCCACTTTCTCGCGATGGTTATTTCAGACCATCCGCAGTGCCGTCACCGAATATCGGGGCAATGCGGTTCGGCCGGCCAGCGCGGCCAATTCCAGCACCACCGACACTCCGACCACCGACGCGCCGGCCGCCTCGACCAGCTGGCCCGCCGCCCGTGCCGTGCCGCCGGTGGCCAGCACGTCGTCAAGGATCAGCGCACGCTGGCCCGGGCGGAGCAGGCCGTCCGGCAGTTCGAGTGTCGCCGTGCCGTACTCCAACTCGTACGACACCCGGTGCGCGACCAGCGGCGACTTGCCCGGCTTGCGCACCGGCACCACACCCAGCCCCGATGCGTAGCCGACCGCCGCGCCGAGCAGGAACCCGCGCGCCTCAATGGCGACAAGCACGTCAACGGACTGGTCGACGCCGTGCGCCAACTCGTCCACCAGCGCACGGAAAGCCGCGCCATCCGCGAACACCGGGCCGAGATCGCGGAAAAGCACGCCTGGCTCCGGGAAGTCCGGGATCTCCCTGACCAGTGACAGCGCGTCGGCCACCGAAATGGCGGCGGCCACCCGGCTCAGCGCTTTCGCTTGCCGGTTGGCCGGCCCGGTTTGGTGCCCGACCGCGCCGTTCCCGACCGTGCGGCGCGCACCTCGGCCGCCTTCGGTGTCCTTGCCGGTACACCGGCGGAAGCCGCGAACGCCTTCTCCCTGCGTACCTCGTCCGCGATCTCGTCGTCGTCGGCCGAACCGACCGCCAAGCCGTCCTCGACGCCAGCCAGCCGTTGCGCGGCCAGCCGTTCCGCGAGGTGGTCGCGGCGGTTCTTCACCCGACGCGCCTGCTGGATGTACGCGTTCTGGCGCATCTTGAAGTCCACCAGCAGCGGCGTGGCTAGACACAGCGACGACAGCGCGCCGACGAGCATGCCGACCATCTGCACCAGCGCGAGGTCGGTCAGGGTACCCACACCGAGCACGCCGACGCCGACCACGAGCAGGCCGAGCACCGGCAGCAACGCGATCAGCGACGTGTTGATGGACCGCATCAGCGTCTGGTTCAACGCGAGGTTGGCCTCCTCGGCGAACGTCCGCCGCGTCAGCCCCAGGATTCCTCTGGTGTTCTCCTTGACCTTGTCGAACACCACCACCGCGTCGTACAGCGAGAAACCGAGAATGGTCAGCAGGCCGATCACGGTCGCCGGGCTGACCTCGAACCCGACGATCGAGTAGACACCGGCCGTGACGATCAGGTCATTGCCAAGCGCGATCAGCGCCGCGAGCGCCATCCACCGTTCGAAGTAGATACTCAGGAACACCGACACCAGGATCAGGAACACGATCAGGCCGATCAGCGCCTGCTGCGAGATCTGCGCGCCCCACGACCCGCTCACCTTCGAGTCACTGATCGCCGACTGGTTCGGCTTGCCGCTGGAGTCGAACGGCTGCAGTTCGGTGAACAGCGACGTCTCCACCTTGCTGGCCTGGTCGTTGTCCAACTCGACCGAGCGGATCTGGATGCTGGCCGAACTGCCGGTGCCGACCGACTGCACGGACGCCGGCTGTTTGCCCAACGCGTCCGCGTAGGCCTGGCTGGCCTGCTGCGTGCTGATCACGCCGTGCGCGCCGTGCGCCGGCATCTGGATCTCGGTGCCGCCCTGGAACTCGATGCTGAAGCTGAAGCCCCGCACGATGATCGAGACGACGCACACCACAACGAGAGCGGCGAAGAAGATGTAGAACCGCCTGCGCTTGCCGACGATGTCGAACGCGCCGGTGCCGGTGTACAGGCGGTAGAAAATGCTCTGCTTCTGCCTGCGCCGCGCGCTGCTGGACTCCTGCATCTCACGCCTCCTTCGCGGCAACGGGACCGGCTGCCTTCGCGGCTGCGGCCCTTGCGGCCGCACCCGCCCGCTGCACGGCGCCGAGACCGGACAGGTTCGGCCTGGACAGCGACTTCGACCGCGACGCGAGCGCGACGAGCGGATGCGTCACGAGGAACACGATCAACAGGTCCAGCACGGTGGACAGGCCGAGTGTGAACGCGAACCCCTGTACATCCTGCACCGCGAAGATGTACAGCACGACCGCCGCGAGGAAGCTGACCGCGTCCGACGCCAGAATGGTGCGCCGCGCCCGGACCCAGGCACGCGGCACCGCTGATCGGAAGGTTCTACCCTCCCGCACTTCGTCTTTGAGACGTTCGAAGAACACCACGAACGAGTCCGCGGTGATACCGATCGCGATGATGAAACCGGCGACACCGGACAGGTCGAGGCTGTAACCGATCCAGCGGCCGAGCAACACGAGCACCGCGTAGATCACCACGCCGGACAGGCCAAGCGACAGCACGGTCAGCACGCCGAGCGCCCGGTAGTAGAACAGGCAGTAGACGACGACCAGCGCGAGCCCGATGCCACCGGCGATCAGGCCCGCCTTGAGCGACGCGAGACCGAGCGTCGCGGACACGGTCTGCGCGTTGGACGAGTCGAACGCCAGCGGCAGCGAGCCGTACTTCAGCACGCCGGCCAGGTCCGACGCCTGGCTCTGGGTGAAGGAACCGGAGATCTGGGTGTTGCCGCCCAGGATCGCCTGCTGGATGGTCGGCGCGGACACCACCTGGCTGTCCAGCACGAACGCGGCCTGCTTGCCGACGTTCTGCGAGGTGTAGGTGGCCCAGGTCTTGGCGCCGCCGCTCTTGAACGTCAGGTTGACGACGTAGCCGCCGCCGTTCGGGTCGATGCCGGACGTGGCGTCGCTGATCTGGGTGCCGTCGAGGAACGACTTGTCCAGCACGAACTTCGACAGGCCCTGCTGGTCGCACGCGATCAGCGGCTTGGTCGGGTCGTCGTTGCCGAGCAGCGGGTCGGACAGGTGCGGGCCGCAGCGGAGGTAGCTCAGCGCCGCCTGCTGCGCCTGGGAGCTGGTGCCCTGCCGAACCAGCTTGCACGTGTTGATCAGAGCGGACTGCTGCAACCGGGTGAGCGCGGGGGCGTTCGCCGGGGCCGGATAGCCCCAGCACGCGCCTTCCTTGGACGGATCGGCGCCGATGCCCAGCTTCGTGATGTCGACGCCGCCGATGATCTGGTCATTGGCCGTCGGGGCGGTCGGTGTCGGTGTGGCCGGCGGGGTGGTCGGCGCGGTCGTGGCGGCGGCGGTCGTGGTCGCAGCGGCCTGGTGCGCGACTGCCTGGTGCGCGACGACCGGGCTGGCGTGGTAGTCCTGCGGGGTGGTGCCCTGGCTGGTCGGCGTCGTGCCGCTGCCGCTCGGCTTGGCAGTCGTGCCGGACGTCGCCGCGGCACCCGAGCTCGGCGTCGGGGCACCGGACGTCGTGCCCGGCTTGGTGGTCGTGCCCGGCTTCGTGGAGGTGGCCGGCTGCAACGTCGCGCTGGCCGCCACCTGCTGCAGCACCGGACGGAACACCAGTTTCGCGGTCTGGCCGAGGTTCTTGGCCTCGTTGCCCTGGTTGCCGGGCACCGTGATCACGATGTTGGCGCCGTTGCGGACGACCTGCGCGCCGGTCACACCGAGGCCGTTGACCCGGTTCTCGATGTCCGCCTGCGCCTCGTCGAGCTGCTGCTGGCTCGGTGGCTGGCCGTTGAGGGTGCGGGCCGTCAGGGTGACCGTCGTGCCGCCCTTGAGGTCGATGCCCAGTCTGGGAGCCAGCTTGTGGTCACCGGTCAGGAAGACCAAGGCGTACAACATGACCACGATCAGGGCGAACACCCAGAGGTAGCGTCCCGGGCGGATCTGCCCAGTCGGTGGTGGCACGGTGCGTCCGTCTCCTCGAGTCCTCAAGCGCCCGTGGTGCGGCGCTTCCGTGTTGATGATGCCGCGTTCGTACGCCCCACCCGCTCATGCCGGGTGGGGCGCACGCTGAGCTTACTGCGCACGCTGTGAGACGCGCGTCACCTGTCGTGTCCGGTTCGGGAATTTCCGGCGCCGAACACCAAGGCTCAGCGAGCCTTCTTGCTGCTCTGCTCCAGCGGCGGCGCGACCTGCGCTGTCGAGTCCGTGGTCGCCCCGGACGGCAGCTCGCCATTGTGCTCGCCGTGGTGTTCTGCGGTCGGCACGCTGTCGTGCAGTTCGTCGGCGTCCGTGTCGTCGTCGGCGTCGTACACGTCGTCCGCATCGTCGGCGGTCAGGCCGACGGTGGAGTCGGCGACCTTCTCCCGGACGGCCGCACGCAGCCAGCTGGTCACGATGCCTGGTGCGATCTCGATGTCGATGCTGGTGTCCGTGGTGGCGACAACCGAGCCGTACAGGCCCGAGGTGGTCATCACCCGATCACCGTAGGACAGCGAGCTCTGCATCTGCTGCTGCTGCGCCGCCGCGCGCTTCTGCTTGCGGGTGCCCATGAACAACGGCACCGCGAACAGCACGATGATCAGCGGGAGCAAAAGGGTCGAAAAGCTCATCATTCTCCGATCGGTGTGACGCCGCTCATCCGCGTCTATTTACAGTATCCGGTTGCGGCATCGATACCGAGTGTGCCAGGTCGGTTGCCGGTTCTGTGCCGGGTCGCGCAGAGACTACTCGCCGAACAGCGGCGATGTTGATTCACCCACCGCATCCGGCGGCGGCACCAGCCCGAGGTGGGTCCATGCGGCAGCCGTGGCGATCCGGCCGCGGGGGGTACGGGCCAGCATGCCGGCACGCACCAGAAACGGCTCGCAGACCTCCTCGACCGTTGTCGGCTCCTCCCCCACCGCGACCGCGAGCGTGGACACGCCGACCGGACCGCCGCCGAACGACCGCACCAGTGCCGTCAACACGGCGCGGTCCAGCCGGTCGAGGCCTAGTTCGTCGACGTCGTAGACCTTGAGCGCGGCCCGTGCCACGGCCAGGTTCACGGCGCCGTCCGCGCGTACCTCGGCGAAGTCGCGGACCCGCCGCAGCAGCCGGTTCGCGATCCGGGGTGTGCCACGCGAGCGCCGGGCGATCTCGGTCGCGCCGTCCTCCCGCAGGTCGACGCCGAGGATGGTGGCTGAGCGGCGGAGCACCTTCTCCAGGTCGGCCGCGCTGTAGAACTCCATGTGCGCGGTGAAGCCGAACCGGTCGCGCAGCGGACCGGTCAGCGAGCCGGACCGGGTGGTCGCGCCGACGAGCGTGAACGGGGCGATCTCCAGCGGGATGCTGGTCGCGCCGGGGCCCTTGCCGACCACGACGTCCACCCGGAAGTCCTCCATGGCCAGGTACAGCATCTCCTCGGCCGGGCGGGCGGTGCGGTGGATCTCGTCGATGAACAGGACGTCGCCCTCGACCAGGTTGGACAGCATCGCGGCCAGGTCGCCCGCGCGTTCCAGGGCCGGGCCGGACGTGACCCGCACGGGGCTGCCCAGTTCGGCGCCGATGATCAGGGCGAGGCTCGTCTTGCCGAGACCGGGCGGCCCGGACAGGAGCACGTGATCGGGTGGGCTGCCACGCCGCTTCGCCCCCTCGAGTACCAGGGACAGCTGTTCGCGGACCCGGGCCTGGCCGACGAACTCGGTCAGGTCGCGCGGGCGGAGCGTGGTTTCGACGTCGCTGTCGGACGGCTGCACCGTCGGTGACAGGGGGATGTCGTCTTCGGCGTCCATCACCGGCTGCGTCCGAGGGTCGTCAAAGCCTTACGCAGCACGCCTGCCGTGTCGGCGACGCCGTTCCCGGCGAGGACGGCGTCGACGGTCTGTTCGGCTTGTTTGGCCGGGAAACCGAGGCCGAGCAGGGCTTCGACGACGGCCGCGCGCACCGGGGCGTGCGATCCGTTGACCGGGCTCGCCACGCCGGGCAACAGGCCGACCTTGTCGCGCAGTTCGATCACGAGGCGTTCGGCACCCTTCCGGCCGATGCCCGGTACTTGGGTCAGGGCGGTGATGTTGCCGTCGGCGAGGGCGGTGCGCAGCGCGTCCGGCTCCAGCACGGCGAGCGTGGCAAGGGCGAGCCGGGGGCCGATGCCGGACACGGTGAGGAGCAGGCCGAACAGTTGCTTTGCCTGGCCGTCCGCGAAGCCGAACAGGGTGAGCGAGTCCTCCCGTACGACGAGGGCGGTGACCAGCGTGGTCTCCTCGCCCCGGTGAAGGGTGGCCAGGGTGGCCGGCGTGGTGCGGACCTCGAGTCCGACACCGCCGACCTCGACCACCGCGTGGTCGAGGTCGATCTCCAGCACCTTGCCGCGTACCGACGCGATCACCGGCCAGTTCCTCCCGTTTGTCTTGCTGCCGCCGTTGCCTTCGCCGCGGCGGCCAAGCGTGCCTTGTGGTGTTTGGCGAGTTCCTTCGCCCGTACCTCGGCTTCGGCGAGTCGGTCACGCATCGGCGCGCGCCACAGGTGGCAGATCGCCAGCGCGAGGGCGTCGGCGGCGTCGGCCGGGCTTGGGCGTTCTGTGAGGTTCAGCAGGCGGGTCACCATGGAGGTCACCTGGGCCTTGTCGGCGCGGCCGGAGCCGGTGACGGCGGCCTTCACCTCGCTGGGTGTGTGGAATGGGACCGGTAGGTCGCGGCGGGCGGCGGCCAGCGCGACCACCCCGCCTGCCTGGGCCGTGCCCATCGCGGTGCGCACGTTGTACTGGCTGAAGACGCGCTCGATGGCGACCACGTCCGGTCGGTATTCCTCCAGCCACCGTTCGACCTCGGTGGCCAGCCGCAGGAGTCG
>DATBCR010000631.1:0-8008 GCA_036270375.1 Pseudonocardiaceae bacterium
CTGCGCGCACTGCTCGCCGTGCCGTGGAACCGCTACTTCAACTTCGCGCACAGCGGCGCGTCGACCGGCGACGTCCTTGCCACCTTCCCCTACACCAACCCGTGCGGCGTGGTGTCGCAGCCGGTCCGCGCGCAGATCGCCGACGCGACAGCGGTGCTGGCGGCCAACCCGAGCCGGCCGGGCAACGCCAACGTCGCGGTCGCGACCGGCGGCGTCAACGACACCAACTGGACGGCCGTCCTCACCCAGCTCGTCTCCCGGCGCGTCGGCGGTGCGGTCGCCGGGCTGTTCGGCGCGGCACCCGGCTGGGCGGTGGCCAACCCGGGCGCGTGCACGGACTGGACGTTCGGCAATCCGCGCGGCAACCCGGGCGCGCCGCCCGGTGCTGTGCCGCCCGCGTGGAACGGCGTCGCGGCGTCCGGCGGCATCGCGGCCCGCGCTGCGGCGATCTCGCTGAACCTGATCGGTGCCGACCCCGGTGCCCAGGTCCGGTACCAGCTGTACTACCGCTGGGTCGGCGACCCGAACCTGCCGCCCGTGTGCAATCCGGCCGCGATTCGCGGCGCGACCATGCTGAACGGCTGGATCAGCCTCGGGGTGCTCGTCGCGAAGATCGTGTGGGCGTTCCTCGGCGGCAACCCGAACCGCATCCGGGCGGTCTGCCAGCTATTATGGATCCCCGGTCCGGCGTCCATCCAGACGCGACTGCTGTCGTTCGGCATCGCGAACTGGGCGCTGGTTCCCGGCTATCCGCATCCGAACGCGGCCGGCCGGGGTGCACTCGCGGGCTGTGTGAACGGAACACTGCCCAGAGCGGCCGGTGGTGGGGTCGCCTGATCGCAACCGGCGGGTGGCCGCGACGTGCGGCCGCCCCCCGAGACACTGGGGGAGTAATGGCACTGCCGAAAGACACCGAAGTCGTGCTCGACGCGTTCCGTTTGGGTTGGTACGTAGCCGAAGTACGTGGTCGCAACCGGCCGAACGGACCACACGGCGCCACCGAGAAACTACCCGACGGCGACGCTCACGCCCTGCCGCTGCGCATTGAACGCACCCCGACCATGCGTCGGATCGAGGCGCAGGGCGTGCTGACCGCGCTCGCCGACGAGTTGGGCGTCGACGGCGACGACGGCGACTATGGCACGCGGGTCGACGAGAAGGCCAAACGACTGGACAAGATCAGGGCGCAGCATGATTCCGCACACGATGAGGCGGTGCAGTGGAAGTCCCTCGCCGAACTGCTGTGGGATTTCGACGCCTACATCCAGGACCAGCTGACGGCTAATTCGGAAATCCAGGCGTGCGGATATCAGCTGGGGCGAGGCCTTGCCGAGACATACTGGGCGCTCGATCCGGTACAGGCCACCGGAGCGCAGGGCTGGGCGTTCCTGCTCGGCGAGGCCCGGTGCCGGGAACTCGCACGTCTCGTGGGACGCCTTTCCGCCTACATGAACACGTATACCGCCCCGGCCATCGCCGGCTCGATCGAGATCTGGAAGAATTTCGCCGGTAGCTCCGAGTTGGACAAGAAAACGGCGCAGGATGTCCTGGGAAATCAGATCCGCCGCTGGTACGAACTCGTCGTGCTCGGCCAGGATCCCACCACGATGATCAAGCCGTACGACATCATCAAGAACTGGCGGACACTCGGCATGGCGGTCCGACAGTTCCTGCCCCAGTTGGTCGCGACAATCGTGGGCGTTCTTTTCCTGGGCGCGTTCCTGGTGTTGATCAGCGTCGGCGGCGGTACCGCCGTTGTGAAGACGCTGCTCGCGATCGCGGCGGCCGCCGGACTGTCCGTCGGTGGGGTCACCGGCGCGCTCAAGAACTCCGCGCAGGGCTTGTTGACCCGGCTGCGACAGGATAGCTACACCGAACTCGTGACGCTGGCCGTCACCATCCCGCCGCCGGCCATGAGCGGGATCGAGATGCGGAATGCCATGGGCCAGCGGAAGTTGACGCCGATCACCCAGACATAGCGTTCAGTCCGCGTGGATGATCGGCACGCCCAGTTCGGCCAGTTGCCCGATGGTGGGGTGGGCCGGATCGGCGTCCGTGACGATGCCCGTTACGTCCGTGAGCGGCAGCACCTCGAATCGTGACGCGGTGCCGATCTTCTCGGTGCTTGCCAGCACGTAGGTGTCGGCGGCGCGGCGGGCCAGCAGGCGTTTCATGGCGGCCTCGTCGGCGTCGCCGGTGGTCAGGCCGGTGTCCGCGTGCACGCCGGTCACGCCGAGCAGGAACAGGTCGGCGTTGACGCGCTTCGCCGCCTCGGCCGCCGCCGCACCCGATGTCACGGCTGAGTGTTTGAACCTTCGTCCGCCGATCAGGAAGACCTCGACCCTCGGATGGTCGACGAGTGCCGAGGCCACGGTCGGACTGTGCGTGACGACCGTCGCGTCGAGATCGGACGGGATCGCGTTGGCAACGGCGAGCGCGGTCGTGCCGCCGTCGATGATCACGGTGGTGCCCGGCCGGATCAGCGCCGCGGCGCGGGCCGCGACGCGTGCCTTGCTGGCCGCGCCAACGGTGGCACGGGTCGCGTAGTCGGCCACGGCAGGAGACGCGGGCAGGGCGCCGCCGTAGACCCGCTGGCAGAGCCCGGCGGCGGCGAGGTCCCGCAGGTCGCGCCGCACGCTGTCCTCAGAAATGCCCAGTTCGGCGGCAACGTCCTTGGCGACGACCTTGCCGTCCGAGCGGAGCCGGGCCAGCAGCAGGTCACGTCGTTCGGCAGCCAGCATGCACGTTCCTCCTTGTTTGTGCACCATCTTGCACGCTATGGTGGCCGCATGTCCAGACCTTTGCTCGTCCTCATCGCCGGCCCGTACCGATCGGGCACCGGCGACGACCCCGCCAAGCTCGCCGAGAATCTGGCCCGCCTCGAACAGGCCGCGTGGCCGATCTTCCGGGCCGGCCACATCCCGATGATCGGCGAGTGGGTCGCCCTCCCGGTCCTGCGCGGCGCGGGCGGCACCGCGGTCGGCGACCCGATCGCCGGCCAGATCATGTACCCGACCGCCGAGCGCCTGCTGTCGCACTGCGACGCGGTACTCCGCCTGCCCGGCGAGTCGACCGGCGCCGACACGGACGTCGCCATCGCGACCGAGCGGGGATTGCCCGTATACCACCGGATCGAGGACGTGCCCGGCTACGCGCCCTGAGCGCGCGGGCGGCCGACCTCGTTGTCCGCGCCGCCCGGCTGCGGCGCCCCGGCCCGTATCAGATCCAGGCGGCGATCGTGGCCTGCCACGCCGAGGCGCCGACGTGGGAGGACACCGACTGGCCGCAGATCCTGTTGCTGTACAACGCTTTGACGATCCACCTGCCCACCCCGGTGGTGCGCATGCACCGCGCGATCGCCCTGGCCAAGGTCGCCGGCCCGGCCGCGGCCCTGACCGAGGTCGACACCTTGTCCGGCGCGCTCGCCGGATCCCACCTGTACCACGCGACCCGCGCCCACCTGCTGCGCCAACTCGGCCGCACCACCGAGGCCCGTCGCGCCGACAAGGATGCTCTTGGCCTGACCGAGAATCCGGCCGAGCGCGCCCTGCTGGAACAACGCCTCGTGAACCGTCAGACCACCGGGGTGTAGTGCGACGCGTCGCCCTTGATGGTGTGGCTGGGGCGGCCGTCGACGCCGACCGGGATGTCGCCGGCCACGGTCACCCGGTGCAGGCGGCGCGGGTGGTCGTCGTAGTTGTCGACCGCGCTGTGCTGCGTGATGCGGTTGTCGAACAACACCAACTGCTCCGGTGCCCACCGCCAGCGCAGTATGTTCTCCGGTCGCGTCACGTAGTTCTGCAACAGGCGCAGGATGTCGATGGACTCCGCCCGCGACAGCCCGACGATGCGTTGGGCGAAGCCGCCGATGTACAGGCCGCGCTCGCCGGTCAGCGGGTGCACCCGAACCACGGGATGGGCGGTTTCGTACGTGACGGCCGTGAATTCGGCGCGCCGGTCGCGGGTGACATCGTCGATGTCCTCCGGCGCCGCGGCGTAGTCGTAGTCGTTGGTGTGGACGGCCCACAGTGTGTCGGCGAAGGCGCGCAACGGTTCCGGGAGATCCCGGTACGCGCTGCCCGCGTTCGCGATGAGCGTTTCGCCACCATAGGGAGGCACGGTGATACTGCGCAGTGTGCTGGCCTGCGGCGGGTTGAGCACGAACGTGACGTCGGTGTGCCAGTGGGTGCCCTTGCCGTTCCCGCTGGCCACCGCGAGCACGTTGGGCGCACCGGCCACCGAGGGCACGGTCGGGTGCGCGGCGGTCAGCGCGCCGAAGTACCGTGCGAAACGCTGTTGGCCCGCGTCGTCCAGTCGCACGTCGTCGAACACCAGCGCTTTGTGTTCGTTCAGCGCCGCACGGAGAAGGGCGATCGTGTCGGCGTCCAAGTCGTCCGCGATGTCGACGCCACTGATCTGGGCGCCGATCCGCGCGGTGACTTTGCGTACTTCCAGCCTGCTGGCCGTCGCGGTCATGAATCCAGCGTAGGCTCAATCGCTGACCGAACGCGCCTTGCAGTCGGCGTAGCGGCGCCAGAGCGGAGCGGTGAGCGGGACAAGCCCGGACAGCAGCGCCACACCCCGGTCCGGGTACACCGCGAAGCGCTCGTCGTCGATCGCACGCACGATCGACTTCGCCACTGCCTCGGCGGTCATCGGCTTGATGGTGCCGCTGATGGCGGCCGTCTCGGCCGGCTTGAACCTGTTCTCGTCAGCCAGTTGCGGAGTGTCCACATCGGGCGGATAGACGCAGCCGACATGCACGCCGTGCGGCTTCAGTTCGCCGCGCAGGGCTTCCATCAGCCCGCGGACCGCGAACTTGGCCGGCGCGTAGGCGGTGTAGCCGTAGAAGCCGAACAACGCCGCGCCGGACGAGACCGCCATGATCGACCCGCGGCCTGCCTCGACCATGTCCGGTGCGACGGCCTGGATGCAGTACAGCGTGCCGAAGTAGTCGACCTCCATCATCTGCCGGAACACCGCGTCGTCGAGTTCCAGGAACCGCCCCGGCCGCGCCAGACCGGCCGACGTGACCAGCAGGTCGCACGGCCCGGCCGTGGCGACGAGCCCACGCACGGCCGCGAACACCGCGTCCTGCTCGGCCACGTCGACCGACTCGGTGTGCACGGTCGCCCCGGCGGCGCGCAATTCCGTCGCGGCCGCGTCGAGCCGGTCCGTGCCACGGGCCACCAGGGACACGGTGGTGCCACGGGCCGCGAGCAGTCGTGCGGTCGCCAGGCCGATGCCGCTGGACCCACCGGTGATGATCGCGTGCGCGCTGCGCCGTTTCGATGACATCCGATCAGCTTCGCACGGATCTACGTCCACCTGCGTACGAGGGATGTCGTCGATGCGCGGATGCCGATCGGCCGCCGCCGTGGTTGGCTCGCGAGATGATCGATGACACCTCGACCGCCCCGGCATCGGGCGCCCGGCGGATCGCGCACCTGGTCGTGCGCTACGGAGCCATGCTGTTCGGCACGGCCGTGGTCGTGCAGTTCTATCTCGCGGGCTCGGGGATCTTCGCCGCGACCGGCCCGGTGAAGGACGCATCGAGCCTGGACGCGCACCGACTGCTGGGCAACATCCTCGCCGTGCTGGCGTTGCTGCTGCTGATCGCCACGATCGTCGCCCGGCCGGCCCGACGCGTCGTCATCACGGTGGTGGTGCTGTTCGTGCTGACGGCCGTCGAGGGTCTCCTGGCAATGGCGGGCGGTAGCGCACCGTACGTCGGAGCGCTACATCCCGTTGTGGCTGCGGCGATCTTGGGGTTGACCGTGCTGATTCCGTTGTCGCTGCCACGAACTATGAAAAGCTAGCGGACATGGCGACCGAGGTTGAGCAGATCCTGGCCGGGGTGGGCAGCGTGCTGCTGGTGGACTGGCCGAGCCGGGACGTGCCGGACACGCTTGCCGGTGCGGGATATGCCGTGTTCGTGAAGGGCGGGCCTGAACCGGACAACTACGCGGCCCATGAGATGTCCGACGGGCAGGTGGTGGTTCGCCAGGTTGGTCGCCCGCCTGAGCATGTCGATCTCGTGTACTCGCACCGTCCGCTCGGCGAGTTGCCCGGCATCGTCGCCACGGCGGTGGAGTTGGGTGCGGGCGCGGTGTGGTGGCAGTCCGGTATGACCGGGGCCGACGTCAAGGATCCCAAGGGTTGTTGGGTCGAGGAGGACGCGTCGCGGGCGGCTCGGGAGATCGTCGAGTCGGCGGGCCTCGAGTATGTCGACGACGTCTATCTCGCGGACGCGGTCCGTCTGCTCGGCGGCCGGTAGGTTCCGGGTTCGCAGGCCGCCACCGCCGTCGCCTCCATGCCGCGTACCAGCGCTTCCCCGTCGGCCAGCGACACGTAACGGGTGTCGAGGTGAACACTCACCTGGATGGCGTCGGGTATGTCGTCGATGGCGACAAACAGCGGCTCTAGCGACGGGCCGTCCTGGCCTTCCAACCACCGGAACGTGCTGGGGTGCACCGTTTCCCGGATCTGGCCGAGCGCAAGGACCGGACCGGTGTCCCGCTGTCCGCCGACCCCGTGCCGGTCGTTGATGAAACAGCCCATGTCGACGGTCGTGCCGCGCTCCGCGAAGATCCGGGCGCGCAGGGCGATCAGGTCCTCGTCGTCGAAGTACGCGTACTTGTAGGCGTTCATCGACGCCCGCTGCGCCCGCCGCAGGGCTTCGTCGAACGACGTGCCGGCGACGTCGAGCACACACACCCCGGCCTGGGCCACGGTGCACACCACCCCGGCCAGACCCGGCCGGAACCGGTTGCCCACGATCGGCCGGATCACCACCGGGTTGATGCCGTTGAGGTCGTTGAGCGCCAGCGCGAACAGGGCAAGGAACACCATCGACGTCCCTAGCCCGCTGCTCGCCGCGATCGCGCGCACGGCCGACAGGAGTGCCGGCGAGTCGTACTCCCCGTGCCAGTAGCGCGGGCTGTGCTCGGGTTGCCGGTTGTCGAACCGTCGTGCATCTGTGGTGCGGTAAATGGTTTCCCAGTAACGCATCGCGGCCTCGTTCTGCCGCCGCCCGGCCGGCGACCGCTGCCACGCCGCCTGCGCCAGTGGCTGCATTCCGGTCACCGGCGTCTCGTGCCCGGTCGCCGCCCCGGTCATCATGACGACGGCGCCGGCCGCGTCCACGGCGAGATGGCTGATCAGCTCGGCCATGTGCGTCAGTTGCCCGTTGTGGCGGATGACCGCCATCCGCAACGGCCACTCGGCGGTGAAGTCCAGCGGGGTGTTCCGGTACCGCTCACACACCGCCTCCGCGACCGCACCCGGATCATCTTTCGCGTCGACGATCTCCACCGCGACCTCACCGGACCCGTGCACCACCTGGATCGGCCGCCCATCGGCACGCAGCCGCATCCGGGTCCGCATCGGCTGATAGCGCTTCATCAGGCGGCTGATTCCGTCCGCGATGTCGGCAAGGGTCGTACCGGGCGGCAGCGGCCGGGCGCCACCCTGCGGCAGCCAGGTCCGATGGGCGACGCTGGTTGTCCAGTTCTCCTTCTGCCCCCAGGACAACTCGCCCTCACCAGCACCGTCGCCCTCGAATCCGACCATGATCCATTCCGGTCCACTGGTCATCGACTGGCCTCCGACGGTGCTCATGGATCCCCGCTGAGGCCACGATACCGGCTCGCTGAGAGCGCTATCTACCGGTGCCGACCAGGGCCGGCCGGCGGATGCCAGCAGGCCCAGCTCCTGATCACCGGTGCCGGCCTGCTGGCATCCGCCGGTCACGCAGCCTGTAACCGTTTTCATCGGCCGACGGCGTCGAAGATCAGTTTCATTGTTGGTTTCATACGAACGCCCGCCGCCCGCACCGCGGACACCGCCCGGACCTGCGGTTCTCTCCGAACGTCCGACCGACCGAACGCCCGCACCCCACGGCGGCTCGACAGATGGTGGTGTGACGTTTATCGTCCGATCGCCAAGATCGAATGGCATTCGATTGATTTCGACAATTTCGACGATCCTCATCGGAGAGGAAGCCGTC
>DATBCR010000632.1:0-2198 GCA_036270375.1 Pseudonocardiaceae bacterium
GAGCTGGCCGCGATCCAGGCCGTGTTCGATGATCGACCTGATCACCCCCGCGGTGCCTTCCGGGCGCAGCGTGATGGAGCGATCGCCTCGGTCGGTGAAGGTGTACATCTCCTTGGTGACGACGTCGGTCGACTCGCCGACACCGCGCCGGTACAGGCCGGTGTCCTCGAAGATCGGCAGTTCGATGTAGCCGTAGCCGGCGCGGCGGGCGCTCTCCATCAGGGTGTCGCGCACGGCGAGGAACGCGGCCGAGGTGGGTGGGTAGTACTCGAGCACGCCCTTGGGGGCGGAGAAGGTCGTCATGATCTGCGGTTCACAGTCCTCGGTGCGGGCCGGAGGGCGTCGTACCCAGTTCGAGCAGGAACGGGTTGCTGGCGCGCTCGCGGCCGATGGTCGTGGTCTGGCCATGGCCGGGCAGTACCACCGTGTCGTCGTCCAGGGTGAGGATGCGCTCACGCAGGGACTGCTGCATCTGACGCGGATCGCCGCCGGGCAGGTCGGTGCGTCCGATCGAACCGGCGAAGAGGGTGTCTCCGGCGAGCAGCAGCTGGCCACCCTCCTCGGTCGCGGTCCGGAACAGCACCGACCCGCCCGTATGGCCCGGGCTGTGGTCGACGGTGAGCGTTAACCCGGCAAGGTCGAGTTGGCCGCCGTCGGTCAGTTCGCGGACCTCGCTGGGTTCGCGCAGCTCGAGGCGGCCGCCGAACAGGGCCGCAGATGTCTCGCTGACGCCACGCAGCGGGTCGCTGAGCATGGCCCGGTCATCCGGGTGAATCCAGGCGGGGATGTCGTTGCCGTCGCAGATCGGCGCGACCGAGAAGACGTGATCGAAGTGGCCGTGCGTGAGCAGCGCGGCGACCGGGCTCAGGCGGTATTTGGCCAGCGCCTCGGTGATCGGCTCGACGGCGTCCTGACCGGGGTCGACAATCACGCACGGCTCACCCTCGCCGGTCGCGAGCAGGTAACAGTTCGCTTGGAACGCTCCGGTCGGAAACCCGACAACCAGCACGAAACAACCTCCGACCACGCGGCTGCGGCGAAAATTAGGGTGTGCACAGCGTAGCCGGACCGGCCCGCCACACTGTCCTCACATACGGTCGCCCTAAACTGCGTCGTCACGCTATCGAATTACCTACTGATGACCCTGTGAGATCCCTGGGGAGGGTGAACGGTGCCGAGCAACGAGCAGCGCCGTCAGGCTGCCAAGCGCAAGCTGGAACGCCAGCTGGCGCGCCGCGTCGAACGGGCCAAGCGCCGCAAGCGGCGGATGGCGTTGGGCTCGGGTATCGCCGTTGTCGTGGTGATCCTGGTGGTGTTCGGGATCGTCTTCCTGACCACCAACCACGGCACCTCGTCGGCCGCCAGCACGACGACCACCACGGCCGCGCCGCCCGTCAAGACCAGCGGCGGTCCGTGCAAGTACACCTCGACGCCATCTCAGCCGGCGCCCAAGGGCAAGAACGAGGGGCTGGCGACCGATCCGAAGCCGACGCCGAACACCGGCGCGGTCACGGTCACGCTGCAGACCAGCCAGGGCAACATCCCGCTGAACCTCAATCGGGCCGACGCCCCGTGCACGGTGCAGAGCTTCGTGTACCTGGCGCAGAAGACCTACTTCGACGGCACGCCGTGCCACCGGCTCACCGCCGACCCAGGCCTGAGCGTGCTGCAGTGCGGCGACCCGACCGGCACCGGCCAGGGCGGGCCTGGCTACACCATCCCGGACGAGAAGCCGAAGAACCTCAAGGCCGCGCCGACCAGCACCCCGCCGCAGCAGGGCCAGCAGGCCGCCGACATCTACCCGGCCGGCACGATCGCCATGGCCAACACCGGGCAGCCGAACTCCGGCGGCAGCCAGTTCTTCCTGGTCTACGCCGACACGCAACTCCCCCCGGACTACACCGTGTTCGGCACGGTCGGACCTGAGGGCATGACCACGCTGCACAAGATCGTGGCCGGCGGCATCATCCCTGGCACCGATCCGAGCACCGGTCAGCCGACCACAACGGACGGCAAGCCGAAGCTGCCGGTGGACATCGCCAAGGCGGTCGTGTCCAGCTAGAAGTTTCGCGTTCGGGCAGACTGTGCTGGTGGCGCACCCTGCTTTGACAAAAGATGCATTGCGACGGGCGGTCATCGGCCTCATCGGGCCGGTGGCCGCTCTCGTCGTCCTGGCCGGTTGTACGACGAACGTGGTC
>DATBCR010000633.1:0-9243 GCA_036270375.1 Pseudonocardiaceae bacterium
CTCGGCATCGTCAACAGCGGCAACGGCACCGGCAGTTCCGTTGGCACCGGGCAGTTCCCGAACGTGCCGTTCACCCCGGTCGCGCCGGTCACGCGGTACTTCCCGTTGAACACGTTGTCCCCGACCATCTTCCTCACCCCACCTGTGCTGATCCACCCGGTGCCGGCATTGCCCACCTGCTTTCTTGTCGACATCCGTGCGGTGGCGACGAAGTACCAGGGACTGGGGATCGACCAACCGCTCGGCGGCTATGCGTGCGCGCTGACCAACGACGACTACACGTCCGCCGCCGGGCCGAACGACACCCGGTCGGCCGGAAACTTCCACCAGCTGGCCGCGCTCGCGCGCGGCGGCTCGTTCACCCTGGCCGTTACGGCGGTGCGCCAGGAGTCGGCGGCCACCCTCAGGGTGAGCACCAAGATCACGGTCGCCGGCACGTCCGGGTCGACCGTCGGCTGTCGTAGCACCACGTTCGTGCTGAACGGCGGTACGAACGCCGGCTACACGATCTCCTCGGTCGGGCCGCCGCTCGCCGTGCGCTGCGGTTGAGGGCTGCCGCCCTTGTGCAGCTGGTCGTTGATGGCGTCCGCGATCCGGCCGCTCAACGGCTCGCCCGGCGCGACGACATAACCCAACGTCTCCACCAGCCGACGGTGATGCAGGTCGACGGTCGTCTCGACGGTGTCCGCGAACAGCGCAGCCGCCGACCGGCCGGAATACCAGGCGTAGCAACAGATGCCGGCCGCGAGCAGGACAGCGGGCCACCATACGACGGCGATCACCGCGTAGCAGAGCGCCCAGCCGGCCAGCCTCGTCGCGTGGTCGAACCGGGTCCGGGCGTCCTGCACAAGGGTCCGGGTGTCGGTGTCCACCAGATGCCACAGCCGGGGCCAGATCAGGGCGAGCGCGAGACCGTACTGGCCGCGCACCCGGACGTCGACGAGTTGGAACCGGTCGCCGATCCACGTCGGCCGGCTCGGCAGGTACACGTCGGGCAGCCGCTCACCCCGCCCGTTCAGCCGCGCCAGTTCCCGGCCGCGCCTGCGGTCGGTGAGCCGTGTCCCGAAGACGCCGGCCGGGCCACGCCACCGGCCGAGCCACGTGGCCCGCACACCGGCCGCCGCGAGATGTGCGACCACGCTGACCGCGCTGATCGCCAGCACCAGCAGTGTCCCGGCGAGCAGCGGGCCGCCCGGCCGGGAATCGGTGTGCCGCACCAGTTGCTCGACACGGACGCTGCCGGCGCCGAACGCGAACGCACCCGCCTGGCCGAGCGCGTAACCCGCCGCCGCCACCGCGCACCACAGCAGTCCGGGCGCGAACGACTGGACCACCCACCGGTCCGGCAGCCGCCGGGTGACCTCACCGAACAGCGCGTCCACCACCACGCCCCTTCTCGGTCAGGATTTCAGCGCTCCGGCCGGAAAACCATGGGCGCCTTGATGAGATGGCATTCGGGCACCCGAGCCCGCTCGTCGCGGTCGGCACGCCGACCGCACCGGCCGTGCGGGCACCTGTACCGCCCAACCATCGTCACCGGCGCCAGGCCGGCGATCCGGGCCCCGTCGACACCCGGCGGGTCACCTCGGGTCGGGCCGTCGTCCTCCGCCGTCAGCAGGCCGAGATCCCGGCACGCCGCCACGGCCGAACCACCGTCGGCGACCGCGTCCACGTTGAGGTCCAGCCGGTCGGTCCAGTAACCGGCCTCGGCCCGCGCCCGCAGCTCCGGCAGCCACTCGCACAGGAACGCGACCGCTTCCGGCTCGGTCAACCCCGCTGGCGGCATCACATCCACGGCCCACGTTCCTTTTCCGGCACAATGGCGACTATCGATCAATCTTAGCGGGGGGATCGGTGCGGCACCTGGACATCGAGGCACGCGGGCTCATCGCCGACCTTCAGCGGCGGATCGACCGCTGGCGGAGCACCGGCGATTCCGCGCTCGTGCTGGACCAGCGGGTGCACGAGACGGTGCAGCGGCTGCACCCCCAGATCGTCGGCGGCCGGGCCGACGCCGCCGACCTCGTCACCGTCGGCCTGTGGTACCTGTGCCGGTACCAGGTGCTGTCGTCCGGCTACGGACAGGCCGATCTCCGTTCGGCGCGGGCGATCGCGGCCCTCGTGCGCCAGACCTGGCCCGACGCCCTGCCGACCGAGCTGGCCAACCTGATCGGCAATGGCCCACACACCGGGTCGCCGCTGGAAGTGGCGACGAACCTGTTGGGGCGCTTCGAGGTCCACGGTGACGTCGCCGCCGCGCGCGAGGCACGGGCACTGCTGACCGCGGCGACGCATGCGGCGGCGCCGGACGATCCCGCCCTGCCGGCGTCGTTGGCGAACCTGGCCTACGTGCAGACCATCGAGTTCATCGTCAACGACGACGTGCCCGACGTCGAAACGGCGGTGCGGCTGGCAAGGGAGGCGGTCGCGGCCGCGACCGGTGACCGAGGGGCACGCGGCTACGCGCTCACCGTGCTGTGCCGTGCGTTGGGCCTGCGTGGCCAGCGCACCGGCAGCCTCGCGGACCTGGACGAGGCGATTCGACTGGGGCACAACGCGGTCGTCACCTCGGACACCCCGACCGGCCGGGCGCGCGCCATCGACTGCCTGAGCCAGGCCCTATGGACCCGCAGTGAGCGCACCGGCGGCGTCGCCGATCTGGACGAGGCCGTGCGCCTTGCCCGGGTGGCCGTCGGTCTTGTCCCGCGCGCCCATCCGTTCTTCACGATCTGCTTCGGCTCCCTGGTGATCTGCCTCGCACGTCGCTTCCAGCGCCTCGGCAACGTGGCCGACGGTGACGAGGCGATCGAGCTGGGCAGGGAGCTGCTGGCCTTGGTGCCGGCCGGTGACCCGCAACGATGCGTGGATCTGGCCAACCACGCCCTCGCGCTGTTGGGCCGCTACCTGCGTTCCGGTGCGCGCGACGATCTGACCGATGCCATGCGGGCCAGCGCCGACGCGGTGGCGGCCAGCGGCAAGTACGGCGGTCACCAGCACTGGATCCTGTCCAACCACGGGCTGGTGCACTTCATCCGCTACCTGGACACCGCCGTACCGGACGACGCGGCGACCGCCATCACCAGTGTCCGCAAGGCGATTTCCGCCACTGGGGAGGACGATCCCCGACGACCGCTGCACGGCCGCACCCTCGCGCACATGCTGCTGGCCAGGTCGCGGCACACGCTGATACCGGACGACGTGGCCGAGGCACTGGAGTTGGGCCGCGCCGCGGTAGCCGCCACGTCGCCCGGTCACCCCAGCCGCGCGAGCTGTCTGAACACCCTTGCCGACGCGTGCCATCGCCAGTACGGCCTCACGTCGGACCCGGCCGATCTGGACGCGGCTGTCGGCCTGTGGCGCTCGGCCGTCGGATCGCGGGTCAGCCCCGCCGAGACCAGGATGAACGCGGCACGGGCGTGGCACCAGGCCGCGGTGGCCGCAGACAACGTGCCGTTCGCGGCCGAGTGCTGCGTGGCGGCGATCGGTCTGCTGCCGATCCTCGCGTGGCGCGGATTGGACCGGATCAGCCAGGAGAAACGCCTCGCCGGCGTGGCCGGGCTGGCCGGTGACGCGGCCGCGTATGCCGCCCGCACCGGCGAACCGGCACGGGCGGTCGAACTGCTCGAACAGGGCCGGTCGGTGTTGTGGGCGCAGGCGTTGCAGACCCGGACCGACCTGACCGACCTGCGGGACGTGGCACCGGATCTGGCGGAGCGGCTGAACACGGTCCGGCTCGCCCTCGACGGCGGCCGGCCGCCGTCACCGTCTACAAAGGACAGCGGCGCTGACGACCTTGTCGCCGGGGAGTACCGAAAGCTGGCCGGGCAGTGGGACGATCTCGTCCGCACCGCGCGTGGCCTGCCCGGCTTCGAGCATTTCCTCGGCCCGGCACCGTTCGACCACCTCCGGCAGGCGGCGGTCGACGGGCCGGTGGTGATCGTCAACACCAGTTATCTGCGCTGTGACGCGTTCGTCGTCTCGCCGTCGGACGTGCGGACGGTTCCGTTGCCCTGGCTGACCGTGCGTGACGTGCATGCCCGCGCGACTGTCCTCCTTGAGGCCCAACGTGAAGCCGAGACCGACCGCGGCACCGTGGCCAGGGCGCACTTCCGGCAGACGCTGACGTCACTGCTGCGGTGGCTGTGGGACACCGTCGCGGAGCCGGTGCTGGCCGCGACGCAGGATCTGTTGCCGGCCAACGAGAACGGTGCCCCGGCACGGTTGTGGTGGTGTCCGACCGGGCCGTTGACCCTGCTGCCCCTGCACGCGGCTGGCCGGTACGGCACGTCGGCCGCGTGGCGCCGACGGCGATGGCCGACCGTGCCCGACCAGGTCGTCTCGTCCTACACCACCGGGCTCGCGGCCCTGATCAGGGCGAGGACGCGCGCCCCGGCCGGCGAGCCGAGGCTGCTGGCGATCGGCATGCCGGCGACGGACGGCATGGCCGCACTGTCCGGAGTGGACGATGAACTGCGCCGGATCGGCCTGCCGGACACGACCGTGCTGATCGGCGCGGATGCCACGACGGATCGGGTGCTGGCGGGCTTGCGAGGCCATTCGTGGGCGCATTTCGCGTGTCACGGCACGCAGGACATCCAGCAGCCGAGCACGGGTGCCATCCACCTGTCGGACGGCCCGCTGACCGTGCTGCGGTTCGCGGCGAACGCGCTCACCGAGGCCGAATTCGCCTATCTGTCCGCCTGTCACACGGCGACCGGCAGCCCCGCCCTCGCCGACGAGGCCATCCACCTGATGGCCGCGCTGCAGCTGGCCGGCTACCGGCATGTCATCGGCACCCAGTGGTCGATCGGCGACGAGCACGCGGCGGACGTCAGCGCGTCGGTCTACCGGCACCTCACCTCGGCCGGCCGGCCCGACCCGGCCGAGGCCGCCGTCGCACTGCACCACGCCGTGGCCACGCTGCGTGCGGCACACCCGGACCGACCGGACATCTGGGCGCCGTACGTGCACGCCGGTCCGTGAGCGCCGGTCAGTTCGCGCGTGTTGTCCACTGTGGACCGAAGCGTCGCCACTCGGTATCCCACGTTGCGGACCGCACCCGGTTCAGCCGCATCCGCACGATGCCGAACAGGGTGGCCAGCACCGCCAGCGTCAACATCATGATCAACATCGTGACCACGAGGCCGCGGGTCTTCGCCTGTGCGGCGGTGATGGGCGCGTCGGCCAGGTTCCCGTAGCGGTCGTTCCAGATCCGTACCGGACTGCCGGCCTTGTCGCCGATCGAGGCCGGCGCCAGACCGGTGTGCCGAACACCGTTCGGCCCGGACCAGCGGGCGTTGACCAGGATGAGTGCGCTCCCGCCGGCCTCGGTGACGGTGAGCGGCGCGGCATCCATCAGCACGCCGGTGACCTGGTGCCGGGCCGAGGACTGCGTTACGGACTCGGCCAGGTTGTCGTGGTACACGGCGGTGCCGAATGCCGACGCGATCGGGATGACGATCACCGCGACCATGATCGCCGCCAGCAGGGCCGCGTTCTCCGTGCGGTCGACCGCTCGCCGCAGCGGGTTTCGGCCGAGGCCGAAACGTCGTATGAGTGATGCCAGTCGTCCTCTGTGTCGCCGATGTTTCATGGCACCCTCCTCGGTCGATCTGGCGTCGGAACAAGCGTCCCTTGTGTCGGGCCGTGACGGTGCTCGCGGTGTGCTCGGCTCGGTGGCGCGTGATTATTACCCGGAGAACGTGTGACCAGTGCCCATATCACACCGTGGAAGATCCATTCCGGTCGGCCGGCAGAACCCCTCGAAAGTGGGTATTCGCCGGCGTGCGGAGGCGCCGGTCGGACGATGTGCGTAACGTCGAGGAACGGTAGGGCAGCGCTTACCGGAGGGGTCCACGTGATGACGGTCGCGAATGTCGGGAATGGCGCCGTCTTTCGACGGCTCCTTCGGGTATTCGCGATACTGGCTGAACGGGCCGTGTTGTTGGGCTGGTTGTTTCTGCGGCACGTCGCGCTCGGCCGTCGGCGGTTCGGCCCGGTGCTGGACGGCTGGCTCGCGGACACGGTCGTCGCCATCGGGCCGGCGTTCGTCAAGGCCGCCCAGATGCTCAGTACCCGGGCCGACGTGCTCCCGCCGCGGGTCTGTCGTGCGCTGGCCCGGCTGCACGACCGGGTTCGGCCGGAACCGGTGGACGCGTCCGACGTGACCGCCGCGTTGCGGGCCGAGGGGCTGCCGGTGGCGGACGGCACGACGGCCCGGCTGATCGGCGCCGGCAGCATCGCCTGCGTGTATCAGGTATGGCTGTCCGACGGCCGGTCGGTCGCGGTCAAGGCGCGCCGTCCGGGCATGGTGCGGTCGCTCACCCACGACCTCGCCCTGCTGAACCGGGTGGCCGGTCTCGCGGCCAGAACCCCGATGCTGCACGGTGTCCCGGTGACCGACATCGTCGGCCGGCTCTGCGACAGCATCCACGCCCAACTGGACCTGGCACGGGAAGCCTCGCTGCTGGACGAGTTCGGCCGGTCGATGCGAGCCGAACCCGGTGTGGTGATCCCCGCCGTCGACCATCAACTGTCCACATCGGACCGAATCGTGATGGAGTACGTACCGAACCTGGTGCGCCGACGGCCATCCGAGTTCGTGGACGCGGACCGCGAGCGGGCCGTGCGCACGGCGTTGCGCGCGGTGTACCGGATGCTGTTCCTGGACGGTGTCGTGCACTGCGACCTGCATCCGGGCAACCTCTACCCGCGCACCGACGGAACCGTCGTCATCGTGGACGCCGGGTTCACCGTGCGCCTGTCGGACACCGCGCGGGAACGGTTCGCCGCCTTCTTCTACTGCATGAGCCAGGGCGACGGCCCGGCCTGCGCGGACATCGTGCTGTCCACCGCCACCAATACCGATGAGCGTGCCGATCCGGCCGGTTTCCGCGCCGAACTGACCGACCTGATCGAGCGGAACGCGGGCCGGCCGGCGATCGAGTTCGATCTCGTACGTTTCGCCACCGCCCTTTTCGATCTACAGCGACGACACGGTTTCTACGCCGATCCACAGTTCGTGTTCCCCATTCTGTCGCTGCTCGTCCTGGAGGGCGTGATCCGCGAGTACCACCCGACACTCGACTTCCAGCGCGAGGCCCGCCCGTTCCTCGCGATGGCCATGTTCGAATGCGTGGCGAAGACGGTATGACGCACCTTCGCCGCTGGCTCACTCCACTGGTCGCCGTCCTCGTCTGCGCCATGGTGTTCGTATTCACCGTGCAACCCGCTGCCTCGTCCGCCGACACCGCAGCGCTGACCGGTCGCTTCGCCTTCACGGCGTATCCGGTCAACGCCGCCGACACGCCGGGCGAGCGCCGGATCCGGACGGTGGCGCCCGCGTACCGGCACATCGACGCGTGGATCTCCTCGGTCGGCGCGGCGGTGGCGTTGTTCTCGCTCGACGGCGGGCCGGTCGCGCACGACCTGTGCGTCGTCGACCCGCGCACGGACACGGTGACGGTCGAACCGGCGCCGACCACCGGCCGGCGCTACCAGCCGTTCACGTTGGTGCCGCACGGTTTGCCGATGCCGTCGTCCGCGGCGCCGATGGGCTGCCTGCCGGCCGACCTGAACGACGACGGCTGGCAGGACGTGGTGGTGTACTACTGGGGCCGGTCGCCGGTGCTGTTCCTGCGCACCCCCGGCACGGCACCAAGCGCGTCGGCGTTCACCGCCCGCGAGGTGGTCACGCCGTGGCAGGTGTGGAACACGAACGCGGCCACCGTCGCCGATTTGGACTCCGACGGCCGGCTGGATCTGGTGTTCGGCAACTACTTCCCGGACGGCGCACGGATTCTCGACCCCACAGCCGGCCCGGACGGCCTGGTGATGGCCGACTCCCTGTCGCACGCGGCCAACGGTGGCCGGCTGCACGTCCTGCGCAACACATCGAAGGGGCCGACCTTCACCGACGTGTCCGACGCGGTTCCCACGGACGCGCGGACCGGCTGGACGTTGGCCATCGCCGCGCAGGACATCGGCGGTGGCGGCCGGCCGGACCTGTACGTCGGCGAAGACTTCGGCCCGGACCACCTGTTGGTCAACGAGTCCACGCCGGGGCACGTCGCGTTCGGCGAGGCACGCGGCGTGCGGCACGCGACGACACCGAAGTCGAAGGCGCTCGGCCGGGGTTCGTTCAAGGGCATGGGCGTCGCGTTCGCCGACCTCACCGACGCGGGCGTGCCATCGATCCTGGTCAGCAACATCACCGAGCCGTATGCGTTGGAGGAGAGCAACTTCACGTTCCTGCCTATCGCTGGCAGGTCCACAATAGACACGGCACTGCGGGCGGGCACCGCGCTGTACGACGACCACAGCGAGGAACTCGGACTGTCCCGGTCGGGCTGGTCGTGGGACGTCAAGGCGGCCGACTTCGCGAACGACGGCACCGACGAGGTGTTGCAGGCAACCGGTTTCGTCGCCGGCACGGTCAACAGGTGGCCGCAGCTGCAGGAGACCGCGATGTCCAACGACCTCGTGCTCAGCCACCCGGAACTGTGGCCCGATCTCACGGCCGGCACCGACCTGTCCGGCCACGACCACAACACGTTCTTCGTGCGCGACCCGGCCGGCCGATACGTGAACGTGGCCGACCAGATCGGCGTCGGCGAGGGCGTACCGAGCCGGGCGATCGCGATCGGCGACGTGACCGGCGACGGCCGGCTGGACTTCGTGGTGGCGCGGCAGTGGGCGCAGTCCACGTTGTACCGCAACGAATCCCCGGCCGGCGAGTTCGTCGGCGTGCGACCGCGACAGCCGGCCGAGAGCGGCGGCTGCGTGGTGCGGACCGCCGGGCCGAGCACGCCCGCGATCGGCACCGAGGCCTTGGCCACACTGCCCGACGGCCGCACCCAGCTGCAGGAGTTGTATCCAGCCAATGGACACAACGGCGTGAACGCGCCGGAACTGCTGTTCGGTCTCGGCCACCAACCGGTGCACACCGTGCCGATCCGGTTGACCTGGCGCGATGCCTGCGGGCGCGGGCACGCCGCCGCGCTGTCGCTCGCACCCGGCTGGCACCAGCTTCTCCTCGAACCCGACGGCAGCGTTGTGGAGGTCCGGTGACCGAGTCGCGTAAGCAGCCGGATAAACGATGCGAGGCGTTGCGGTGCTTTGGTTTGTCCATCGCCACGCCGTCGTGGGGGCCTGGTCGGCGTCAGCTTCTGCTGAAACTCGATGGCAGCGTTGTGGAGGTCCGGTGACCGAGTCTCGTAAGCAGCCGGATAAACGATGCAAGGC